>CBDTYP010000280.1:0-4498 GCA_965364645.1 uncultured Gammaproteobacteria bacterium
CGGGAGGTCCTCGATGGCCTGGTCGCGCTCCTCGATCTGCAGCCGGAGGCGGGGGGTGATGGCGGCGACGCGCCCCTGGCCGGGAAACGCTTCGTCATTACCGGCACCCTCGAGGCGATGCCCCGCAACGAGGCCAAGAGCCGCCTCCAGGCCCTGGGCGCGAAGGTGAGCGGCAGCGTCTCGGCGAAGACCGACTACCTGGTGGCGGGCGCGAAGCCCGGCTCCAAGCGCACCAAGGCGGAGGCGCTCGACGTCGCGATCCTCGACGAGGCGGAGTTCCTGAAGCTCATCGATCGGTAGCAGGTACGACGCGTCCGTCTTCGTAGGTGGCGATGCGGTTGCGACCGAGCGCTTTCGCGCGGTAGAGCGAGTCGTCGGCCTTCTCAACCAGCTGCGCTGCATCGTCGTCCTCGGCCAACATGGCGACGCCGAAGCTCGCCGTGACGTGCAGGCGCGCGCGGGAGGTGCGCACGATAAGGATCTCCAGCTTTCTGCGGATGCGCTCGGCGAGCTTCCGGGCGCCCAGGAGATTCGTGTTGGCGAGCGCGATGCAGAACTCCTCGCCGCCGTAGCGGAACAGGATATCGCTCTCGCGGATGCAGGAGATCATGCAGCCCGCGATGGACTTCAGCGCCAGGTCGCCGACCATGTGACCGTGCTTGTCGTTGATCGACTTGAAGCGATCCACGTCGAGCATGATGAGCGAGAGCGGCGCGCCGTGGCGCCGGGAGAGATCCACCTCCCGGTCGAGGACCCGGCGAAAGCTGCTGCGATTGTTCACCCCCGTCAGGGGATCCCGCGTCGAGGCGTTGATCGCGTCCCGGTACATGAGCGCGTTGCGAAGGGGGTGGCGCAGGCTCGCCGCCAGCGACTCGACGATTTTCCTGCGGCCCGCTGAGAGAGGCTTTGCCGAATAGACCGTGAGCTCGCCGAGGGCGACCTCATCCAGGGCGAGCGCAACGCGGGTGCGCCGACCGGCGGTCTTGCCCGTGGAGACGTCGACGCCGGTAGCCTCGTTCGCGAAGCGCACGCCGTCATGGGGCACCAGGGGGACCAGGTGGCGGCTGAAGAATTCGATCAGGGCGCCGGCATCGAGCGTCGTCTGCAGGTCCGTCGCGAGCTGCAGAAGGGTATCGCTGTCGATGCTGGAAGACACTGGTCTATGACACGGACTCGGGAACCCCGGGTTAAGTCGGAGACATTGTAATCATTGATTACTGTGCGTCCAGAGCCTGGCCGTGGACACCCGCGCTGTCGGGGCCCATGAGATAGAGGTAGGGCATCACGATCTCCGCTGGTGTCAGCAGCTCCGCGGGATTCTCCGCCGGATACGCGGCGGCGCGCATGGCGGTCCGAACGCGCCCCGGATTGAGGCTGTTGACCCGCACCGTCGAATTCTCCTCCAGCTCGTCGGCGAGCACCTGCATCAGGCCCTCGACGCCGAACTTGCTCGCGCTGTAGGCGCCCCAGTACGCGCGCCCGCGGCGGCCGACGCCGGAGGAAGTGAACACGACGGACGCGTCCGGGGCGCTTTCGAGGAGCGGCAGGCAGGACTGGGTCAGCAGGAATGGCGCGTTGAGGTTCACGTGGATGACGCGCAGCCACTCCACCGGATCGTAGTGTGCGATTGGCGTGAGCGACCCCAGCAGACCCGCGTTGTGCAGCAGACCGTCGAGACGGCCCAGCTGCGAGGCAATGTTCTCCGCCAGCTGCCGGTGGTCATCCGGCGTCGCGCCTTCCAGATCCATCGGATAGATCGCCGGCTGCGGCCCGCCGGCCGCGACGATATCGTCATACACCGACTCCAGCTTCGCGACGGTGCGCCCGAGGAGCACGACCGTCGCACCGTGGGCGGCACAGGCCGAGGACACGGCCTTGCCGATGCCGTCCCCGGCGCCGGTGACGAGTATCGTACGCCCGGCCAGGAGATCGGCAGGGGGTGCGTAGTCTGGCGGAATCTGTGTGCTCATCCCCGCCTATGCTTCCACGCAATCCACAGCTTGCGCAATGGCGTGATAGTCACGGGCGGCTCGCGCGCCGCGAAGTCTGCGCGCTCGACGGCGTCGAGCTGAGCCAATCCCATCTCCGCGAGAGCGCGGCGGGTGCGTTGCGCGCCGTGATCTTCCCGGGGCATGTCCTGGAGGTACCCGGCGAGACGGGTGCGTGCCCGTTCTGCCAGCGCCTCCGGGGCAGCATCGGTCACGCCGCGCGCGAGCTGGAGCTGCGGTGTGCGGGCACAATCCATGAGCGCGAGTCCCACGCCCAGGTCGCGGGAGATCTCGACGGTGCGCGGATCCCGGTAGCCGCAGATCTCTGCCGCCATGCATCCGGTGATGTCGGCCATGCACCCGTGGTGCTCCTGGAGCTCCTCCGCCGTCAGGAATCCGTCCCGGCGGGCGTGCGCACCGGCCGCCTGCAGCACGCCGGCGAAGCGGGACGGGTCGATCCCGGATCCTGCGAGGGGCTCCGCCAGCGTGCGCGTGACGGGATGGCGGGGTTCGCCCGCACCGGTTCGATGCAGCTCATCGGCCCACCAGGCGAGCTTCCTGCCCGCGACGCCGTCGTCGCCGGGACCCTGTTCTGCCTCCCGGAGCTCCTCGGAGAGGGCGTGGAGCGCGATGAGGGCTTCGCGCAGCTCCGGCGCCGCGAACAGCACGCTGTAGTAGAGCGACGAGCCGGGGAGCGCCACCTTGTTGCGGCAGTAGTCGTCGGCGGACATGACTCAATGGGCGTCGATCCACGCGAGCAGATCCACGGGTTTATCGATGGTGGCGTCGGCATTCCAGCTGTGGGGATCGTCCTCGGGCGCGATGTAGCCGTACAGCGCCACGACGCTGCGCATGCCGGCGCGGCGCGCGGCCACCACGTCATTCTCGGCGTCGCCCACGTACACGCATTCGCCGGGTGCGATCTCGAGCAGCCTGCATGCGTGCAGGAGGGGCTGGGGATGGGGTTTGGCGTTGGCTGTAGTGTCGCCGCTCACGATGCACGCGGCACGCGCGCCCGGGTCGAGAGCCGCCATCAGCGGCTCGGTGTACCGGTGATGCTTGTTGGTGACGATGCCCCAGGGGACGGCGCGCCGGTGCAGCTCGTCCACCACGTTCTGCATGCCGTCCATCAGGCGCGTGTGGCGGGACACGTCGCCGCGATAGACATCCAGGAAGTGCGCGAACATCGCGTCGAGCGCGTCTTCGTCCACGTCGCCGCCGCAGGCGTGGGTCACCATGGCCCGCGCGCCCCGCGAGACCAGGGGGCGCAGCGCCTCCCGGGAAATGGGGGGGAGGCCGTGCTTCGCCATGGTCTCCTCGAGGGCGTGGTGGAGACTCGGTAAGGTATCGGCGAAGGTGCCGTCGAGATCGAGCAGCACCGTGCGCGGTGCTCTCGACTCAGACATGGTCTTCGACGCTTCGGCTGAGCCGCGCGAGATAGTTCACGTCCACGTCGCCGCTCAGCCGGTAGCGGCGCGTCAGCGGGTTGTAGGTGAGGCCCTCGAGGGCTTCCATGGTGAGCCCCGCGCTTCGCGACCAGGCGTCGAGCTCCGAGGGCCGGATAAATTTCCCGTAGTCGTGGGTGCCCCGGGGGAGCAGGCCCAGTATGTACTCCGCGCCGATGACCGCCAGCATGTAGGCCTTGGGATTACGGTTGATGGTGGAGAAGATCACATGGCCGCCGGGGCGCACGAGGCGCGCGCACGCATCCACCAGGGATGCCGGGTCCGGCACGTGCTCGAGCAGCTCCATGCAGGTCACCACGTCGAAGGCGCCCGGTCTCTCCTCCGCCATCTGCTCGCCTGTGGCGCGGATGTAGTCGACCTCCACGCCGCTTTCTTCGAGGTGCAGGCGCGCCGTCGCCAGTGCGCCCTCGCTCGCGTCGACCCCGGTCACCGCGGCGCCCCGGGACGCCATGGCCTCGGCGAGGATGCCGCCGCCGCAGCCGACGTCGAGGACCGTTCTGCCGGCGAGCCCGGCCGCGCCTTCGACGAAGGCGAGGCGCAGCGGGTTGATGTCGTGAAGGGGTTTGAAGGCGCCCTCCGGGTCCCACCAGCGGGCCGCGAGGGCATCGAACTTCTCGACCTCGCCCGGATCGGTATTGCCCTCGGCGTGGGCATCGGCATGATGGTGAGTATCAGTTTCCGTCATCGCCGTGCATGCGCTGCCGCCATTGCTCCGCGTTGGCGATCACCGCCTCGGCGTCCAGGGTCAGCAGCTCCCGATCGTTGACCACGGCCCTGCCCGCGATCCACACATGGGTGACCTGACTCCTGCTGCTCGCGTAGACCACGTGGGAGAGGGGATCGTGCACCGGCTGGCTCTCGAGCCCGCCGAGGTCCAGGGCGACAACGTCCGCCGACTTGCCGGGGAGGAGGGATCCGATCTCGTCATCCTGCCCCAGGGCGCGGGCGCCGGACAGGGTGGCCGCCTCGAGGGCGCGGGCGGCGGGCAGCGCCGCCGCGTCGCCGGCAACTGCCTTGGCGAGCAGCGCGGCGGTGCGCATCTCC
>CBDTYP010000281.1:0-4489 GCA_965364645.1 uncultured Gammaproteobacteria bacterium
CCAGTACGATCGCAAGCTGATCGTGGAGGCCGGGGTCGATCGCGTGCGCGAGGTAGAGGTGTCGGTGATGGGCAACGACGAACCCCGCGCCTCCGTCGTCGGAGAGATCCTCCCGAGCCACGAGTTCTACGACTACGAGTCCAAGTACCTGGACGAGGCGACCCGCCTGATCATCCCGGCGGAGCTTCCGGAGGCTGTCGCCGAAGAGGCGCGCAATGTCGCGGTGGAGGCATTCCTGGCGCTCGATCTCGCCGGGCTCGCCCGGGTGGACTTCCTGTTGGATGCCAACACGCTGGAGGTCTATCTCTCGGAGGTGAACACCATGCCCGGTTTCACCTCGGTCAGCATGTACCCCAAGCTCTGGGAGGCCTCCGGCATCCCCTACGCGGAGCTCATCGACCGGTTGATCCAGCTCGCCATCGAACGTCACGGCGAAATTCGCGACAACCGCAAAAGCCTCACCGCGTAGCCGGAGGTTCGTCAGCGCCGGGCGGAGAGGGCCAGGTGCAACGCGAGGCCTCCCAGTACCGATGCCGTGAACCAGCGCTGGTATTGCCACACCCGGGGGTGTTGGGACAGCCAGTCGCCGATGCGCCCGAAGAAGAGCGCCACCAGCAGGTTCACGATGTTGCCGCTCACGTTGAAGATGAGCCCCAGCACTATGAACTGCATGAAGGCGCTGCCGCGGGCCGGGTCGACGAACTGGGGGACGAAGGAGAGATAGAACAACGCCGACTTCGGGTTGACGATGTTGGTGATGATGCCCTGCACGTAGATCCGGCCGAGCGTCTCCGAGTGCATCCTGCCGACGGCGATACCGTCGCCGGAGCTGCGCAGGATCCGGTAGGCCAGGTAGCAGAGATAGGCGGCACCGAGGTAACGCACGATATCGTAGGCCAGCGTCGACGCCGCCAGCACCGCGGACATACCCAGCGCCGCGATGAGGCAGTTGACGAAGGACCCCGTGGAGAGCCCCAGCACGGACACGAGCGCCGCGCCGCTGCCCTGGCCGATGCCCCGGGCGACGGCGTAGAGCATCCCCGGCCCCGGCGAGATGCCGACGGCCAGCGCGGCCACCAGGAATACGCTGAACGCCGACCATTCGGGCAGCAGGGAAAGATCCATATCAGCGGGCCGCCCCGAAGCCCGCGAGCGCTGCCGCCAGGTTGGGGCCCAGGTATTCGCTCAGATAGCCGCCCTCCTGAACCATCACCGTGGGCAGGTTCATGGCGCCGAGGGCTCCGCCGATGCGCCGGAAGCCGTCGGTGGTGATCGCGAGGAACGCCAGGGGATCGTGCTCGGAGGCGTCGAGCCCCAGGGCCACGACGAGCACGTCCGGCTGGAAACCGATGACGGTGGTGAGCACGTCCTGCAGGTTCTCCACGAACGCGTCGTCGCCGGTGCCCCGGGGGAGTGGAATGTTGACGTTGAAACCACGGCCGTCGCCCTCCCCGGTCTCCTCCCGGTAGCCCGCGAAGAAGGGATAGAACTCGCGCGGGTCCCCGTGCAGGGATGCCGTCAGCACGTCGCCCCGGGAGTAGAAGATCCCCTGGGTGCCGTTGCCGTGGTGCACGTCCACGTCGACGATGGCGACCCGGCCCGCCCCTTGATCCCGGCAGTATTGCGCCGCGATCGCGGAGTTGTTCAAGAAACAGAAGCCGCCGGCCATGTCGGCGTAGGCATGGTGTCCCGGCGGACGGCAGAGCGCATACGCGTAACCGCCGGCGCCCCCGTCCATCACGTCCCGTGCCGCCGACAGCGCGCAGTCCGCGCTCGCCTGGATACCCACCCAGGTGCCCGGGCCGATAGGACAGGCGCAGTCCGCCTGGTAGTAACCGGCGCGGCCGACGATGGCGTCCGGCAACCCGCTCATGTTGCGGCCCGGGTGCACGTTGGGGATCACCTCCGGCGCATGATTGGGAAGCGCCGACCAGTCCTGCCAGGCGTTCTCCAGGAAGCTCAGATAGCCGCCGTCGTGCACCGCGCGCACGGGCTCGAGGCCGAAGGCCCGGGCCCGGATGAGCTCGTGGCCCGCCTCCCGCGCGCTGCTCAACAGCGCCTCGGCCCGATCCGGCGTCTCCGGGTTCGCCGTCACCTGGCCGCGGCTCACGAAGGCCCCCGGCGCGTGGACGGAATGCTGGTCACTGAAGTAGATTTGCATAGGCTACCGGTCCCATCTACAGGGAATTGTCGAGGCCTCGTAGCTTAACCTCAGATGGAGCCTTTCCTGAAGTGACCGACGTCCGGGACTACGGTGGCTGGCTGGAACTGAGCCGCGCGGCGCTCCTGCACAACCTGGAGTGCCTGCGGCGTCTCGTGGAGCCGGCTCGGGTGATGCCGGTAATCAAGGCCAACGCCTACGGCGCCGGTGCCGAGGGTATGGCGCTCGCTCTGCGGGATGCCGGCGTGACGGACTTCGCGGTGGCGACCGTGGATGAAGGCGTCGCCCTGCGCGAGGCCGGCATCCGCGGCGTCATACTGTGCCTCACATATTTCGATGGCGGCGACGTGGACGCGATTGCACGCCACGAGCTGACGCCGACGGTGTTCAGCGACGCCGGCGTAAAGCTCCTCCGGGATGCCGCGGCCGAGACGGGGAATCCAATATCCATCTGGGTGAAAGTGGACACCGGCCTCGGCCGGCTGGGGGTGCCCGCGGAGGATGCCGCGGCCTTCATCGACCGCATCCGCCGGGACACGCCGCTCCGGATCGCAGGCATCTACAGCACCCTCGCCGAGAGATCCGGCGGTGATGAGCAGCAGCTCGCCCGATTGCTCGCGTTGCGCGAGGCGCTCCCCTCGCTCGACGACGCCAGATGGAGCCTCGCCTCCAGCAACGGCATCCTGACGATGCCGCAGGCCTGTCTCGACGTGGTGCGCCCCGGCGTCATGCTGCTGGGCTTTCCGCCGAGCGAGCCCGAGCGGATGGACGCGGAGCGGGTGGCCGCGGCGGATCTGACCCCCATCGTGACGTGGAAGACCCGGGTCTCCGGCGTGAAGCGTTTTCCCGCCGGCGCGCGGGTGGGCTACGGGGATCAGACGCCGCTCGCCGGCGATACCCGGGTCGCCGGGCTGATGATCGGTTGGGCGGACGGCTACACGGGGTCGCCCGAGACGGATTCCCGCGTGCTGATCGGCGGCCGGCGCTGTCCGGTGCTCGCGCTCAGCGCCAACACGACGCTCGTCGACGTGACGGTGGCGGAGCCCGTGGATTCCGGTGACGAGGCGGTCCTGCTTGGCGCCCAGGGCGGTGCCACAATCGGCTTCGACGAGCTCGCCCGTTCGGGGGGCGGGGTCTATCGAATGCTCGCCAGGATCCCGGCGCGGGCCCCGAGGGTCTGGTCGTGACCGATACCGGCCGGATCTTCGCGGTTCTCGAGTCCGCACTCGAACACATGGACCAGGGGATCAGCGTCGTCGACGCGGATCTCCACGTCGTCGCGTTCAATCAAAAATTTCTCGAGCTGCTCGATCTGCCGAACGATCGCTTCAAGACCGGTTTCCACGTCTCGGAGGCATTCCGATTCAACGCCGAGCGAGGCGAGTACGGGGAAGGCGACGTCGAGACCCAGGTCCGTGATCGTGTGGAGCTCGCGGCTCGATTCGAGGCGCACCGCTTCGAACGCACCCGCCCGGATGGCACGGTCCTCGAGATTCACGGGCAGCCGCTGGACGACGGTGGATTCGTCACCACCTATACGGACATCACCCAGCGCAAGCGAACCGAGGAAGCGCTGAAGAAGAGCGAACACCGCCAGGCCCTGATCCTGGAGGCGGTTGCGGAAGGGATCTACGAGTGGGACATCGAAAACGACTCATTGTATCTGTCTCCGCGAATGGCGGACCTGTTGCAGCTTCCCAACGACCAGCTGCGCCCCGCGGACTGGAATGCGCTCATCCACCCCGACGACTTCGAGAAGTACCGTCACGCGCTGCGGGCACACTTCAAGGGGCACTCGCGACGGCTGGAATGCGAGGTGCGTGTCCGCTGGACCACCGGCGAATACCGGTGGTTCTCGGATCGCGGGATCGCTATCCGCGACGATGCCGGGCGCGCCGTCAAGCTGGTGGGCGCCGTCATGGACATTACCGATCGGAAGAGTGTCGAGCGACGGATCGCCGAGAAAGACGCACAGCTCGAGCTCGCACTCACCCATATGCCGGGCGGCATGGTGCTCGGCGACCGCGACATGAACTACGTCCTGTTCAACAGGAAGTACATCGAGCTGCATGACTTCCCGACCGATCTCGTCAAGGTCGGCGGAAACATGCGCGATGAGGCGAGGTTCCAGGAGGAGCGCGGCGACTTCGGCGAGGTTGACCCGCAGGCGACCATCGACGAGGCATTCGAGATCTATCGGAGAGGTGAGCCCACAGGCTGGGAGCGCGAGCTGGCCGACGGGCGCACGCTGCAGTTCAACTACGCGCCGACCCCGGACGGCGGCTTCGTGATAATTGCCACGGACATCACGAAGCCGCCGTCCGGGGT
>CBDTYP010000282.1:0-4486 GCA_965364645.1 uncultured Gammaproteobacteria bacterium
CCCAACTGGTCAGCAAGCTGGATTTCGAGGGTCTTCGCGTCAGCTTCCACCAGATTCTTGTCGAGTTCAGCGATTACGCTATCCAACGCCGGTTTGCTCAATGCTTGTCTCAGCCGCCCCAGGAATTTCGGGGGCGCTACGAGCACTAGCGAGTCGAAGCTGCCATCGTGCCGGGCACGCTCAACCTGTCGAGCAATCTCTATCGCGAACGCATGAGCTTCCTGTTCCTTCGGTTCGGTCGCTTGCTCCATTCCGTGCCGGCCGTCGCCGTGACTGTCGAATGTGCGCCCTGGCAAGTCACTGGAGAGTTCCCTGTTGTGCAGCCGGGACTCGGGGTGGCTGAGATCCGCGACTTCGCGGAGACTTCCCCCGGTCCCGGAGGCGGTGAAAATTCTTGCGCGAGCGCTCTCCGCCACGATGATCCAGGTTGATTTCACTCAGTCCTCCTGGATGAGATCCAGATAGAAAACCAGGGACAGGATGCGACCGTGGACGACGGCGTCGGCGCCGACATCCAATGGCAGAGGCAGTCCTCTAAGGGCGTCCGCCCGGTATCGATCGCCCCAGATGGGCATCTCCTTGCTTCCGTGTGGACGCATTTCGCTTCGACCGTCGATGATTCGGTATACCCACGACGCCGGGAATGCGCCATCGTGGCGTTTGCTAATCAACGTGAGATCGGGCGGCTTCGCCAGCAGTAGTCCGGCCACCAGCCCATCGCCCTTGCCACCCTCGCCGTGGCAAGCCGCACAGGATCGTGTGAACTCTTGTTTCCCGATTTTCTCGATGGGGTCTTCATCGGCCCGGGCATTACCGGATATGCCGGTACACAACGCAACCAGAAGCAAGCAGGCCCCCATCTGCGGCCGTGACCAATGCCTGATTCTATCTCTCATAATGCGCTATCTCGACAACGTGAGCTCAATTGTTCGCGAGCCCCGACTCGACGATCATACAGGGGCGCACGCATCGCCATGACGGAGATCAATCCGGTCAGATGCCCATATTTCCCAGGGTGACCATGATTTCATTGAGAATGGCGGTGGCTCTGGGATGTGACACTTCGAACTGCGAGATGGTTTGACGGACATCTTGAGCAACGGACTGATGGTGGGCGGTATCGCCCGGTTTCTCCAGGCTCGTCTCGACCCCCGAAATCAAGGTATCCAGGCGCTCGCGAACCTGGGCCTCTTCGGCTTCGAGCCGATCGAGCTCCGAACGTAGTTCCTTCAGAGACTGACGTAGCTGTTCATCGGACATGGTGGGGCTCTCTGGTTTGCTGAGTTTCCTTTTGCACGAAATAGAGGTGCAGCGTCAAGTGATGCCGAAGATTGAGAGCCGCCGACCGGTTGATCACTGCTATGCTCCCTTCTGAATCCACAATCAACCGGCTCGGCTCGATGCCCTCGGGTTCGACCCAGCCAGCTCCGCTATGGCGCGACTGATTCTTCCCCGTAAGCTGCTTCAGATTGTTCGACGCCCCATCCACGTCGACCTGGAAGACGGGCTGAGCTCCGTGCGCCGTTCGCTGGAATTCGAGGATTCCCTGCGTCTCGGCTACGGAGAGCATTGCGATCTGCGTCTCGACGGTGCGTCCGGACCGGAGGTAATCTGCAGCCTGGAGCGCGCGCGGGGTCCATTTCGCATCTGGACGCCGCCTGCGCCCGATGACGGGGACGAGCGCGTAGAGATCCTCGTTGACGGTCACGCGCTCACGGGGCCAGCTCAAGACATCGGCCCCGGAAGCCGCGTGGAAGTGCTCGATCGACGAACGGGTCGCCACTACCGCCTCCTGGTGGAGCCCAGGCCGCCCTGGTTGCTGCGGCCCCGGTACCTCCTGTTCATCGTGCTGGTCCTGGCTTTCGCGGGTCTCCTTTACGGTCTCTACTTCTACCACAGCCTGGAGGGCGCCCAGAATCAGCTCGAGATCGCCGAAGAGCGCCTGCGCCGCGCGGAGGGTGACGTGGAACGTGCCCGCAGGAGCCTCTCGGAGATCGAGCAGCGGCTCGCCGTCACCCAGGGCGCATTCGCAACGGCGATTCGCGAGGTCAAGCAGGCCCAGGCGGTGTCCGAGCGTGCAATTCTGACGGAGTTCGATCTTCGACTCGCGGCGCTTAGCGAGCGCGCCCGGGTCGAGCTTCAGCGCATATCCGAGCGCGACGTGGAGGCCCGCGAACGACTCCAGGCAGACACCCGTGCGGAAGTGTCGGCGCTCAGACAGGAACTCGAGGACCGGATGGTAACGACGTACCAGGAGTTCAAGGGCGTGGAGGAGCGACTCATCCAGTCTCTGGGTGCGGGACTCGAAGCCGTCGAACCGACAGGTGCGCGATTCAAGCGCGTGCTGGATAAGTCGCGCGGCGCGGCGATGTTCATTCGCACTACATTTGATCTGGAATTCATCCGCACCGGACAGATAGTTCCCCAGCAAAGCTTCGGGAGCGGCTTCTTCGTATCGAAAGGCGGTTTGGCGTTGGGTGCCCGGCATGTGCTGTTTCCATGGCGCTACGATCGTGAGCTGCAGGTGCTGGTAGCGCTCGAGCTGGTTCGGGTGCGGGAGGAGACGGTGAGCTGGAGCATCTGGATGACTGATGATGCGGTTTTCGTGGAAGGGGACTCCGCCGGGGAAGCGCGCTTCAATACGCAGGCCGCCTGGAGCAGCAAATCGGAAACGCGGGCAATCCGCCACGTGTACTCTCCGCCCATGGAGTTTACGGAGGAGTGGGTCGAGGCGCCGGTTGGCGCCGTCACCATACCCGTTCCGGTGTCGGGATCGGATGATGTAGCGGTGCTCCAGCTGATGCAGTTCGACGAATCCCTTGTCAGCCTGGCGATCGCTACAGAACCGGCGGAGCCGCTCGACGAGGCCCTCGCCCTGGGCTACCCGTTCTCCAGACTCGAAGACGGCAGGGCGAAGCCCCAGGCGGTTACAGGCTTCGTTCGACGCGTCACCGAGAGGATTCTCGAGCTCGACACGGCGCTGAATCCAGGCCTGAGCGGGGGGCCGATCCTGAACCGCGATGGCGATGTCATCGGCATGGCCGTAGGTGTCCTGGAGTCAGACGTATACGGCCTCGCCGTTCGCGCGCGGGATCTGCGCCGGGTGCTCGGGGATGCCGCGAACGAGGTACGCGCCCAGGAGGCACGCCTGAAGGAGCTCGGCTGCGACCCGGGGGACGTCGACGGCGTCTTCGACGCGCGGACTTGGGAAGCCTATGGCTGCGAGCGTGCGCGAAAGAATTAGCCCGTCAACGGCGTAGGGCCATGGCGCGGCGCACCCGCCGTTCGGCCATTGCTTCTGCGGCTACCCGGGGTGATTGACCGTTGCCGGAGGCGTCTGCGAGCACCGCAGTCGTGTTGGTGCGAATTTTCTCCTCGATCGCGGCGAACGCCTGGCTCTGGGTGCCGCCGTGATACTCCACCGACGCACAGATGACACCGCCCGCGTTGGCTATGAAGTCGGGCACCACGAGCACGCCGCGGTCGTGGAGGACTCGTTCGGCCTCGTTTGTCACTGCGATGTTCGCGCCGGACAGAATGAGCTTGGCGCTGACGCGCTGCACGTTGTCCATGCGGATGACGTCGGGACGCGCCGCCGGTACGAAGATGTCGCAGGCTACGTCGAGAAGCGTATCCCCGGCGATCGCCTTGCCGCCTGAAAACTCGGTAACGCTCGTGCCGGCGATCTTGTGCTCTATCAGGGCACCTACGTCGAGCCCATCCTCGGCGAGGATCGCGCCGCGCGAGTCCGCGGCGGCCACCAGTTGCGCACCCATCTCTGAAAGGAATCGTGCTGCATGACGGCCAACCGATCCGAAGCCCTGAACCGCGACCCGTGCCCCATCCAGATTGACATCACAGAAGTCCTGTGCTGCCTCGGCACATACGCTGAGTCCGAAACCGGTGGCTCCGATCTCGTCGAGTGGTATGCCGCCGAGCTCCGGCGGCAGCCCTACCGCCCGCCCAATCTCATCGCGACACCAGGCCATGCAGGTCTCGTCCGTACCCATGTCCGGGCCCACGATGTAGTCGGTGATCTCTCCGATGGCGCGGGCGAAGCTGCGTACCAGCCGTTCCTTCTCGCCGAGATCCATCTTGGGATCGGCGAAGATCACGGACTTGCCTCCGCCGTGCGGAATCCGGGCGGCGGCATTCTTCAAGGTCATCGCTCGGGCGAGACGAAAACACTCTTCCACGGATACGTCCGGCTCCATGCGCGCACCGCCGATGGAAGGACCGCAGGCGACGTTGTCGACCACGACGATGGCGCGAAGTCCGGTCGCAGGATCATGGAGATAGACGATCTTCTCCGGCCCTAGATCGTCGGTGAATCGCCAGACATCGTCATTCATTGCCGTTACCTCTTCGAGTTGGTACGGACCCCGTATCGATCATGACTCGAGGGCATCCTTCATGGCCCCGAGGAAACGGGCTGCCTCGCCGCCGGTGACGACGCGGTGATCGAAGGTGAGGGAGAGTGGCATCA
>CBDTYP010000283.1:0-4447 GCA_965364645.1 uncultured Gammaproteobacteria bacterium
AAGACCGTCATCGGCCATCCGCCGTGGCCGGTCATCGCGGTGACCGCACTCATATAGATACTGTCGAGATCCGGCCTCTCCTCGCGGTCGACCTTGATGTTGACGAAGTGCGCGTTCATGAGCTCGGCCGTCTCGTCGTGCTCGAAGGACTCGTGGGCCATCACGTGGCACCAGTGGCAGGCCGCGTAGCCGATGCTGAGCAGGATGGGCTTGTTCTCCGTCTTCGCGAGCGCGAGCGCCTCGTCGTTCCACGGGTGCCAGTCCACGGGGTTGTCCACGTGCTGGAGCAGGTAGGGGCTCGTCTCTTCGTTCAGGTGATTGGCCACGATCTACTCCCTGTTGGCATCCGCATTGAACAGCTCCCGCAGCTCCTCGGATGCATCCCGGGCCGATTGAATGATCGCGGCCTCGTCGTGATGGATCGCGTACTGCTTCTCGAGCGTCTCCTCGTCGTGCTTTAGAAAGAACGAGGTCGCTTCCTTCGATTCAGCGGGTGAGAGTCCGATGTCTTTCAGCACTTCGCCGGCGAGGCTGACGCTCGACAGCAGTGTATCGCGAATGATGAAGTCCGCGCCGCACTCCTTCAGGCGCAGCGCGTGCTGGCGATTGCGGGCCCGGGCGGCCAGATGCAGATCCGGGAAGTGGTGCTTCACGGTCTCGGCGATCTTGATCGAGGCCTCCACGTCGTCGAGTGCGAGCACGAACACCTTAGCGGATTCCGCGTGGGCCGAGCGCAGCAGATCGAGGCGGCCGGCGTCACCGTAGTAGACCTTGTTCCCGAAGCGCCTGACGAAGTCCACCTGGGAGGGATTCGCCTCCAGGGCGGTGAAGGGGATCTTGCGCATGGCGAGGATCCGCCCGATGACCTGTCCGAAGCGCCCGAAGCCGGCGATGATCACCTGGTGATGCTCGTCTTCCATCTCGTCGTAGGGACGATCGTCATCCTTCGACGCCGCCGACTTCGCGATCCTTTCGCAGAGTATGTAGAGAACCGGAGTAGCCGCCATGGAGAGCGTCACCGCGAGGATCAGCCGGCTGGTCAGGATCTCCGGCCAGAGCCCTTCGGCGGAGGCGAGGTGGAAGAGGACGAAGGCGAACTCGCCGCCCTGGGCGAGCACGAGGGACAGCGTGAGCGCGGTGAGACCTTTGATGCGAAAAGCGCGGGCGAGGGGAAAGATGATCGCCGCCTTCGTCGCGATGAGACCGACGGTGATCGCCAGGATCACTGCCGGCTCGCTGGAAAGGAGCCCGAGATCCGCGGACATACCGACGGCGATGAAGAAGAGCCCGAGCAGCAGACCCTTGAACGGCGCGATGTCCGTCTCGAGCTGGTGGCGGTACTCGGAGTCCGCGACCAGCATGCCGGCGAGGAATCCGCCGAGGCCCATGGAGAGCCCGAGCGACTCCATGAGGACGGCGGAGCCGAGCACCAGCAGTAGCGCCGCGGCGGTGAAGATCTCGTGGATCTGCGCGGAGGCCACCAGGCGC
This sequence comes from uncultured Gammaproteobacteria bacterium, assembly GCA_965364645.1. Taxonomy (GTDB): domain Bacteria; phylum Pseudomonadota; class Gammaproteobacteria; order HK1; family HK1; genus JAABYT01. The sequence continues at coordinate 1,489 of CBDTYP010000283.1, forward strand.
AGGATGGGGCGCAGGAGAAAATGGCCACCGATAATGAAGCCCCCGAGCACCAGCAGCGCCTTCAGGACCTCGTCGAAGTGAATGGCGCCCTGCATGCTGGCGCCGTCGATGGCCAGCAACGGCACCAGCGCGATCATCGGGATGACCGCGAGGTCCTGAAACAGCAGGACGCCGAACGCGGCACGGCCGTGGGGGCTCGTCAGCTCCTTCCTCTCCGCCAGCATCTGCAGCACGAACGCCGTACTGGACAGCGAGAGCCCGAAGCCGATGATGATGGAGGGCGCCCAGTCCAGGGAGAACCAGTGGGCGATGAACGTGAGGACGATCCCGGTAACGAATACCTGGAGGCTCCCGAGCCCGAACACCGAACGGCGCAGGACCCACAGCCTGGACGGCTGCAGCTCGAGGCCGATGATGAAGAGCAGGAAGACGACGCCGAACTCGGCGAAGTGCAGGATGTTGTCGACGTTGGTAATCAGGCGCAGGCCCCAGGGGCCGACGAGCACGCCGGCGAGGAGGTAGCCCAGGACGGCGCCGAAGCCGAGCTTACGGGCGATAGGGACCGCGACGATGGCCGCTGCCAGATAAATAGTCGCATCGTGAAGTATCATCTCGGCCTTCTCCGTCCTGGGCCCTGATTCCGGTTGCTTGCATGGAATGCTTGAGTGTCAGACAGGCGCGGCGCCTCGCCCTCGCCCGGGGCGGCCTGCTCAAACCCCGCTTCACCGGCCTCCCGGACCGGGCGGCGGGCAGGGGCCGGCGCGCCCGGGAGCGCTGCCACCGGATCATCGATCGCTTCGGATACCTGCAGCTGGACTCCGTATCCGTGGCCGGCGCGAGGACCCACGCCATCGTCCTCGCATCGCGGCTGGAGAACTTCGACGCGCGCCTGGGCGAGGAGCTGCTCGCTCCCGGCGAACCCCTCTTCGAGTACTGGGGTCACGAGGCCAGTTGGCTGCCCATGGCCCTGTATCCGATATTCGCGTTCAGGCGCCGGGAATACGGTGTCCATCCGTGGTGGGGGGATCTGTTGGGGAAGCACCCGCGGATTGTCGCAGAGATCATGCGACGGGTGGAGGAAGAGGGCGCCTTTCGTTCCGTGGATCTGGAGGGGCGGGGCGGACCGGGGTGGTGGGATCTCAAGCTCTCGAAGCGCATCGCCGAGGCCCTGTGGTCGGCGGGCGAGCTGGCCATCGCGTCCCGGCGGCACTTCCACAGGACCTTCGATCTTCCCGAGCGGGTCATCCCGGAGGATGTGCTCCGCCGGTCCCCGGGCGCCGAGGAGGCATTCGACGTCCTCTTGCTGAAGGCATTGGAGGGTCACGGGTGGGCGACCACGGGAACCCTGGCGGCGACCTGGCGACTGACTAACTGCCGCGAGGCCATCGCCGAATCCCTGGAGCGTCTCGTCGAATCAGGCCGGATAGTGCCCTGCGGCGTCGACGGCGCCCGCCGGCCGCTGACGGGGTGGATTCGGCCGGAGGACCTCGCGCTCGCCGCCGAGCTGGACGGGGCGCGCTTGCAAAGGGATCGCGGCGTGCTGCTCTCTCCCTTCGATCCCGTGCTGTGGGATAGAGAGCGCGTACGGCTTCTGTACGACTTCGATCAGGTGCTGGAGATTTACAAGCCGGCAGAGGTCCGACGTTACGGCTACTATTGCCTGCCGGTGCTTGCGGGGGATCGCCTGATCGCACGGGTGGATCTCAAGGCAGACAGGAAGGGCGGTCGCCTGGCCGTGCTCGCGTGTCACCACGAGTGTGGCAACCGGAAGAGTGCGCCCGCGCCCCGTGAGCGGCGGGCCGTGGGCCGCGCACTCGCACGCTTCGCCGCCTCGGTGGGGCTCGAGTGCGATGGGGTCGCGGCGAACGGGAAGATCTGAAATGAGCGGAAGCATCAAGCACGCCTGTGTGTCGCTCGTTCTCATACTGGTCATCGGGTCGGCGGCGTCGGCACGGGCGGGGGGCGACGCGAAGGGAGCGACCTACGCTGCGGACCTGCCGTCCGCGTCCGGCTGTGGGCGCCGTATACTGCTCGAGCTCTTCGCCGACGACACCTACCTGTTCGTTCAACGCTATCTATGCAGATCCTGGTCGCCATCGCAGATGGAAACCGGAACCTGGCGCGGTGACGGCGAGAGCGTCGTGCTCACGTCCGCGGAAAGGGAGACGCGTTTTTCCAGGATAGAGCGGGAGCTACGCTATGTGGGCGATCGATACGGGACGGCGGGACTCAGGCTCGAGCAGCTGAACTAGGTCTCGTCGGACACGAGGAAGCGCTCGTCGAGAAAACTGCCGAGCCAGCGATCGGTCTCCTCCGAGAAGCGCTCGTAACCCTTCAGGTGTGACTCCCTGGGTTGTGCCCCCGGCAGCTTGAGCTTCGGCGAGCCCCTGTCCGAGTTGCACCAGTTATCGATCATCTCCCGGGTCATCTCCGGGTGAAACTCGATGGCGTAGGTGCTGCCGTCGTAGCGAAAGGCCTGGCCTGGAAAGTTGTCGTTGTGGGCCAGGTGCACGCTGCCGTCGGGGATGTCGAATGTCTCCGAGTGCCACTGGTAGAACACCGTGGGACAGTCGAGAAACTCCTCGCCGACATCCGTGGGCGCCACCTCGTAGTAGCCGATCTCCACCAGCCCGTCGCAATGGGCGCCCACCTGGGCGCCGAGCACCCGGGCGATCTCCTGGCCTCCCAGGCAGATCCCGAGCAGCGGTCGTCCCGCCGGGAGCGCGTGCTTCTCCAGCCATTCGAGCTCCGCGCGGATGCCCGGCAGGTGGTCGTCGTTGGCGCTCATGGGGCCGCCGAAGACGACGCTGGCGGCGTAGGGCGAGAGGTCCGCGGGCAGCGGATCGCCCATGTTCGGACAGCGGCGATCGAGCTCGTAACCCCGCGCCGTCAGGAACTCGCCGACCCGCCCCGGGGTCGAGTGCTCCTGGTGGACGACGATGAGTATCTTTCGGCTCAC
>CBDTYP010000284.1:0-4406 GCA_965364645.1 uncultured Gammaproteobacteria bacterium
TCGTGCTCGAACGCGAAGAGATCGCCGGTTCGGCCGAGGCCGGTCTGCGCCTCGTCGAGAATGAGCAGCATGCCGCGCTCGCTGCACTTCTCCTTCAATGCCTTCAGATATCCGGGGGGCAGCTCGATGATGCCGGCCGAGCTCAGAATCGGCTCGGCGATGACCGCGGCGTAGCGTCCAACCGACTGCCGGTCCAGCATCTGGAAGCCGAAGTCGAGCTCGCCCTGCCAGTCGTATCGGCCGCTGGCCGCGAAGGGGGACCGATAGGCGTCGGGCGTGGGCAGCGCAAGGGCGCCGGGCAGCGCCGGGCCGTAGCCCTGGCGCGCGCCGTTGAAGGTGCTGGAGCCTGCGCCGCCGGTGACGCCGTGCCAGGAACGGTCGAAGCCAACGACCTCGAAGCCGCCCGTCACCATCTTCGCCATCCGCAATGCCGCCTCGTTGGATTCGCCCCCGGTGCTCAGGGGCAGCACCTTGGAAAGTGATTCCGGCAGGATCGCCGCGAGCGCCTCGGTGAGCCGCAGGACGGGCTCGGACAGGAGGCTGCTGTGGACGTGATCGAGCTCGGCGATGGCATCGCGCACGGTCGCCACGATCTCCGGGTGGGAATGCCCCAGGATGCCGCTCATCTGACCCGAAGTGAAGTCGAGCACCGGGCGCCCGTCGGCGCCGTACATGCTGGCGCCTTCGGCACGCTGGACGATGAGATCGGCGAAGTCGCCGCCGAATCGAAAAACATGGTGGGTCATCGTCTGTTCGCCAGGAAGCCGGTGATGTCCTTTCGCCGTGACTACTTTCCCGGCTCGTCACCCGCCGTGAGCTCGACAGGTTGGCCGTGGGGCGTATTCAGATACGCCCGCCGCCAGGCCTCGGTTCGGGAGCCTAACGTGCCCGCGGTGATGCGGCCGTCGGTCTCGAGCAAGTTTTCCAATGCCGCGAGCACGGACCGGTAGTAGGTCTGCGGATCGTCCGGGTCGCCTCGGGCTTTCGCGCTCGCGAGCTCCGCCCCGAGCGCCTCGGACCATTGGCTGTTGCTGAACACCCCTTGCCCCATGAGATTGAACGCGAGCGCCAGGGCCTGGGCCTGCCAGGGCTCATCGAAGACGGGCTCGTCGTCGTGGCGCGCGAGCGGGCCCGGCGCGTTGGTCTCAGATTCGATCAAGATAGCTTTCCCAGAGATTCAGATAGACACTCTCCCGCCGCCCCGCGGCCTCGGCCCAGAGCTCGGCTGCGTCGAACGCCACAGTGTAGAGGTGCTCGTGGCGTTTCTCGCCGAGGGCATTGGCGTCGGGCAGGACATGGGCGCCGTGGTGATCCGTGACGCGCCCGGCGCGGCCGCGCACGTAGGCGGGCAGACGGGTGTGACCGCTGACGCCGTGGGACTTCGCCCGCACCGAGTCGCCGATCGTATACGACGGCGCCTCCGGGATCTCGCGGTCGTAGCGTTTGGCGCCGAGACGCGTCGCCTTGACGGCCTCTGCCGGCATCGGGGCGGGTAGGCCATCGACCGTGGCCTTTGACTTCCCGCTCGCGACTTCCTCGACGGTCGCATAGCCGGAATTGACGAGCATCGCGCAGTAGGCCTGCACCCACTGGTCGAAGTAGGGGCGGGATAGATAGTCCGTCGGCTCGATGAGCTCGCGGCAATGTCGGAACCAGTCGAGGCTCCAGTCGGGTGCCCGGCTCATGGAATTGACCATTCCGCGAACCCGCGCCTCCCAGGGAGCGTGAAACTGCTCGTCGGACTCGTTGGTCTCGACTTCGCCGAAGCCCTCGCGCCCGCCCAGATCGTGGATACCGTCCATCAGTCTCCTCCCGCCACCCGTGCCGAGAGATCGCGGTCGGTGCCGATCATCGCGTTCCGCGTCACGAGCGCCGCGAGGCGCTCCTCGTCCCAGCCCTCGGTGCCTTCCGGTCGCTCGGGGATGACGATGTAGCGGATCTCGGCGGTGCTGTCCCAAACGCGGATCTCGACGTCCGGGCCGAAGGAGACACCGAACTCGTCGAGCACCCCGCGGGGATCGCGCACCGCGCGCGCCCGATAGGCGGCCATCTTGTACCAGTTGGGCGGCATGCCCAGAAGAGGCGTCGGGTAGCAGGAGCACAGGGTGCAGACGACGACGTTGTGCACCGTGGGTGTATTCGCCACCGCGATCAGGTGCTCGTGCTCGTAGCCGAGCTCCTTGATGGCCTCGGCGGCATCGTCGAGCAGGCGCGCGGCGAAGGCCGGGTCCGCCCAGAAACGCGCGACAATGCGCGCCCCGTTCTTTGGTCCGATCTCCTCCGAATAGGCGTCGATCCAGGCATCCACTGTGGCCGAATCAACCATCCCTTTCTCGACCAGCAGGCTCTCCAGGGCCTTGGTGCGCAAAGCCGGCTCCGATGGCAGGTGACTGTGGAGCTCGTGGTGGATCGCGGCGACGGCGTCCGAGTCGTGCTTGGTCATGGGTGTGTCTTCCCCTCAGCGAGTCGAGAGACCATGGTCAGGACGCCAGCATCCCGTTTCGCACACGCCTCTGTCAAATGCCGGGATCGCACCGCCCGGCAGCGTCGCCGCCGGGCGGTGCTTCCCTTGCCTGCTCACGCCGTCTTCAGCAGGGATGCGCTGGATTGCGCTTCCTGCTCCGCGGCGCGCTCGATGCGCCGCAGCGTGATCGGCCCCATCGAGTGCCCGTCGAACTCGATGCCGGCCTCGACCCCGAGGCGGGCCACGTCCTCGGCGGGAAGTCCCCGCTCGTAGGCCGCGTACATCGCCCCGAGGGCGTACTTCCCGCCCGAGCCCGCGGCGGCGAAGCGCCGGTAGCGCTCCACCGATCGGATGGAGTAGAGCCCGAACATGCCGTGTCGGTTCAGCACGAACAGCATCATCTGGCTCGACTCGTAGGGATCGTCGAGATCCTCGGTCGTGTTCAGGAAGTACTGGCTCTTGAGCCGCTTGTGCAGCACGCGCGAGAACTCGAAGAGATCCTGCTCGGTCTCGATCTCCGGCAACTCGAGGCCATGGGAGAATGCGCTCTCCAGAACGTTCTGGTGCGCGCACCAGCCCACGAACCCGATGTAGGTGCCGTCGACCTCGAGGATCTTCTCGGGCCTCTCGACGTAGCGCGCCGACTGCTTGCGCGAGCCGAAGCTTGTCAGGGTGTCTGCTGCCATGCAGGCGACCCCGGCTCTTTCCACCATAACCAGCGTTGACATTGGACTGACTCCTGAGAGCGTGATCGCGGGGACCACGCGGCAATACTTCACCGTTCGCGGCGCGGGGCCGCGATCCACGGTGTGAGAAAGCTAAGACGTTCGATGGCGCGGGCGCGCCGTCTCAGGAATGTGGGACGGGCAAAGCGACCGACGCAATCGAGCTTCGATTTACAATGAGCGTGCGCATGGCTGCTTGTCCGTAATTTGTCCGTAAGAAGAGTTCTGAGTTAGAGGGCGGGCGATGGTAAAGGGCATGGTATGTAGTGTCAAGAACGCCTCGGCAGCCTCTCTACGCATCGCGTGTGCGCGAGATGTAAACCGTGCTCGAAGATTCGCCGCCGGTGTACGGGTTCGGAAAGGCCACGACGTGGGCACGGGAGGAGTCGAATACGGATTCGAGCAGGCGGATGAAGGCGTCGTCCGGGGGATCGTTGGACCACATCCCGAAAACACCGCCGGGATGGAGCTTGCCGGCCAGATTGCCCAGCGCGGACTCGGTGTAGAACGCGCTGTTTCCGGAAGCGAGCCAGTGGCTCGGGGAATGGTCTATGTCCAGCAACACCGCGTGAACCGGCCCGGACAGGGGAGATGCGCCGAAGCCTGATGTCGGCGAGGCGGCGATCTCGAAGAAGTCTCCCTGGAAGAGCGTGCACCGAGGATCCGAGGTGAGCGTCTCGCCCAGCGGCACGAGGCCACGCCGGTGCCAGTCGATGACCGGCTCCATGACCTCGATGACGACGAGGGATCGGAGCGCGGGGACCTCGAGCGCGGCGGCCGCCGTATAGCCGAGACCCAGGCCGCCCACGACTACATCGAGCTCTGCCCCTTCGGCGGCGGCCAGACCGAGCTTCGCGAGCGCGATCTCGGCGGCGGTGAACAGGCTGGACATCAGGAACTCGTCGCCGAGCTTCACCTCGTAGACGATCTGCGCTCCGGCCATCGGTTCGGACCGGCGCCTCAGGCTGATGTCGCCGAGCGGCGTCTCCTGGTAATCCAGCTCTTCGAACTCAATCGCCATTCGTCATACTGATGCTCATTTGCCGAATTGCGCCAACGCCTGCTCCATCGCCGGGACGACGAGCACGAGTCCGCTCTCCGTCGCGGTTGTGACCAATTTATGCAGAGTTTCGGCCAGCGCCGCCTCCCGCTCACCCTTGCCAACGGCCGCCAGGGCGCGAGCGCGGGTGATGACCAGATCCGTGAAGGGGAGGGGC
>CBDTYP010000285.1:0-4404 GCA_965364645.1 uncultured Gammaproteobacteria bacterium
CACCGCCGCTCGTAAACCACATCCCCGGAGTCCGCTACGGGCAGTGGCACGTCACCGACGTGATCAGCTGCGCCGGGCACACGTTTGCCGAGGACGGATCGCTCGTCATCGTCGGCGGCACCCGCCTCGTCTCCGATGGCCCGCCGCCCTGGGAAGACATCGCCGGCGTCGAGCCGACGGCGCTCGAGGACTTCGCCGCCATCTTCGGATTCTCCGATGCGCTCGCGTTCAATCCGGCGACGGACAGCTGGGGAACGCTGCCGAACATGATCGGCCCGGGGCAGCAGAACATCACGGGACCGGGAGCCCGCTGGTACCCGACTGCCACACGGCTCGCCGACGGGCGAATCCTGGTCACCTCGGGCCTCGAGCTCGTGATGCCGGGGCAGCTGCAGAACCGAAGCATCGAGGTATTCGACCCGGCGACCGCCAGCTGGCAGATCCTCTCTGAACATCAGGAAACACCGTTGCAGATCTACAACCGCGACTACTCCCACGTCTTCCAGCTGCCCGACAGCGTCGCGGGGAACTTCGACGTGCTCATGATGGGCGAGTCCGGCCAGCCGGTGCTCATGTCCACCGGGGGCGCGCAGCGTTGGCAGGTGAGCGGACAGCTGCGCCCCGGCGCCGACGGTCTGCAGATGCCGAACCACGGTACGACCACCGCCCTGCTGCCCATCCGCCTGGACGGCGATCAGGACTACGCGAACGGCTCGGTCATGATGCTGGGAGGCCAGCACCTGACCACCCTCGAGCACAGCATCGACGTCTACGATCCGATGGCGGATCGGTGGCTACCAAGCATCGACGTGGGGATTCGACGCCACCACGCCTCCACGATCCTGCTGCCTGACAGCCGCGTCCTCATCATCGCGGGGCACAACAACTACGGCGCGAACCCGGGCTACGCCCAGTACCTGGATCCCCTGGACGGCTTCAGCCTCGCCCGGGGCACGATCGACATGCCGGAGATCCGCGGCTACCACACCATCAGCGTGCTGTTGCCGGACGGACGGATATTCCTCGGCGGCGGCAACGACGGCGGCCAGGCCGGCAACGAGAAGCCCAACTTCCGCTACTACTATCCCGACTACATGCTGAAGACCCGCCCCAACCTGTTGCTCGCGCAAGAGTCATTCAAGCTGGGCGACTACTTCTGGATGATCACGGGAGAGAAGACCCCCATATCCGAGATCGTCCTGGTGGCTCTCGGATCCATGACCCACTCCTACGACATGAACCAGCGTGTCGTCGAAGTACCGATCGTATACAGCGGCGACTACGGCGAGCACTCGCTCCAGTTCGGCCGGGCACCGGAGGACGCGTCGGTCGCACCCCCCGGCCACTACATGCTCTTCGCCCTCGACGAAGCGCGAGTACCGTCGATCGCGAAGATCATCACCCTCACGCGGTAGGCGGAGGTAACCACGATTGCCTAGAATCAATAACTCTACAAACGTGGAAATTCCCCACTATGTCACTGAGGCGGATTTTGCCCGAGTATGCGACCGAGATTGTAGTTGCTCTGGTTTCGCTCGGGTTGTTTGCGTTTATTCGGCTGGCCGACAAGGTCGGCGAGCAGCGGACGCTCGGATTCGACGAGCGAATTCTGATGCTGTTTCGCGAGACCGGGGACCCGTCCGAACCTCTCGGGGCTCCATGGGTCGAGGTCGTGGTGCGCGACATCTCTGCCATTGGCGGCCTGCTCGCGCTCGGGCTGCTCACGGTGGCGGCTTGCGGCTATCTGTGGCTCAAGCACAAGCACAAGCTCGCGATCTTCGTCGCCGTCTCGGTCGCCGGTGGGTCCCTGGTTAATACCCTGCTCAAGGGATTCATCGGCCGGCCGCGGCCGGATATCGTGCCCCACGAAACCTCGGCGGCGCTAAGCAGTTTCCCGAGCGGGCACGCGATGATGTCGGCGGTGGTCTTTCTCACTCTGGGCGCGCTGCTGGCGATGTCCACCGACGAGCGCCGCATCAAGATCTACATCCTCTCCTGGTCGGTCCTGCTGACCGTGTCGGTGGGCGTGAGCCGGATCTACCTCGGTGTGCACTGGCCCACCGACGTCATCGCCGGATGGCTGGCGGGCGCGATCTGGGCAACCCTGTGCCTCCTGGTCAGCCGCCGCATCATCACGACGAGCAGGTTCTTCGACGACTGAGCGCAGTCGTAGTCCGCTGTAGGAGCGAGCTTGCTCGCGAATGCGGCCCCTGTTACTAGAAGAATTCGCGAGCAAGCTCGCTCCTACAGGGACTGTGTCACAGCCATGTGGCGTCCCAATGGGGGTAGTCTAGGATGCTCTCTACCAGTCCGGCTCGGAGAGGGTTGGCGACGACGTAGCGTGCCATTACAACCAGGTTCTCCTCCGATCTGAGGGCACGATCGTGATAGCCCTTTTGCCAGACGGGGCGGTCGCGGCTCAGCATTTTGTTGATAGAAATCGCGCTCCGAGATTTTGCGCGCCGCATGACTGACTGAAGCGTTCCTTCTCTTGGGATAAGAAGCCAGTGCATGTGATCGGGCATGACAACCCAGGCGAGGCTTTCGACGAACCCCAGCTCGGTGGTCGAGCGGAGTTCGTTCGCAACGAGTCTCGCCAGCCAGAAGTTCTCGAACAGAGGCTCTCGGTTTCGTACGACCGTCGTCACGAGATACGGACGACCACGTTCTGAATAACGTCCTTTGCGGAGGTCCTTTCCGTGATAGATGGGCATACATCGCTCCAGTTCCGCCGTCGAACGTAGTCCACTGTAGGAGCGAGCTTGCTCGCGAATGCGGCGCCAAGAACCAGAAGAGTTCGCGAGCAAGCTCGCTCCTACAGGGGGAGAGTTACCGTCGATGTGGTCGTGGGGCTATATCTGGCCGGACGTATCGCAGTCGGCGAATTGGGCGAGGTAGGCGGGGTTTTCGTAGCGGTCCAGGGTGAATGCCGGCGCGTAGGGGGGCAGCGGGGCGCCGGTGACGTGGGCGGCGAGGAGCTCGCCGGCGGCGCAGGAGGTCATGATGCCGAAGCCGGAGAAGGCACCCATGAGGTATGCGCCTTCCACCGGTGTCGGTCCCACCAGCGGGCGGTTCTCCTCGGTCTTGCCGTAATAGCCGCCGTCGACGAAGGGCTGCGGGAGATGATCGAAGTAGTCCGCGAGGGCCGGCACCATGGCGGACATGCCGCGGAGCAGGATCTCCGGGATCGCGGGGTCCCAGGTCTGGGGGAATACCGGCTCGACCCGGCGCTCGTCCAGCGTCCAGTAGAGCAGCACGCTGTCGCCGCCCGCCGGCCGGCCGTGCACCCCCGCGGGGAACTCTTCCAACAGTGCCCGGCCCTGTTCGTCGTCCGCCAACGCCGCGCGCTCGTCTTCGCTCCACGGCAGGTAGAGAGGGTCGTTCCAGATGATGAGCGGCGCGTCCTGGGAGATGGCGCCGCGGTTGTCGTGGAAGGAGAGCTTCACGTGGGACTCGCCGAATACCGGTAGATCGACACCGGCCATCTCCCCGACCCGCTTGAAGTACGGCCCCGCCGCGTTCACGAAGACGCCGGTCGCGATGCTCCGGGTGCCGTCTCTGGCCGCGACCGTCACGCCCCCGATACGCCCTCCCGCGGTGTCGACGGACTCGACGCGGGCCTGGATCAGCTGCGCGCCGTTGGCACGGGCCTGCTCGAGCATGTACATGCCGAGCTGCTGTGCGCTCAGCCAGCCGCAGCGGCGCGTGTGCAGGACGGCGCAGGTATCGGGGTTGAGGTAGCCGAAGTGACTACGGATGAGTGAGCGGTCCGTGATTAAGTCTGCGCCGACCGGCAGATCCTCGAAGCCCGCGACGGGCGCGGGGATGTAGTCGGCGCCGCCGCTGTCGGGGCCGTGCTCCCGGTACTCTCCCGCGCCGAGTGCGCAGGACGCCTGCGCGCCCGCGCGCATGGTCTCGACGCGCCCCTCGTCGGCGGTGGCGAAGAGATAGCCCCGGCGGTTCATGAGGATGCGATTGTCGCTCTCCCGGGCGAGCGCTTCGAGGATATCGATGCTGCGATTGGTGAGCGCCACCATGGCGTCGCCGGGGCCGGGCCACCAGTTGCGGTAGCATTCGGTGGACTTGTCGCTGGTGAGGGAGAGGGGTGGGAGCTCGTCGACGATGACGACGTCGCGCATGCCCTGGTGGACACTCAGGTGGTAGGCGGCGGCGATGCCGGCGATTCCGGCGCCGCAGATGACGGCTTCGGCTTTCATATCTCGGCTGATCTGAACACGTTGAACGAAGGGTCCCCTCTCCCGCTTGCGGGAGAGGGACAGGGTGAGGGAGGTGCCGGCACTCCCCCTCACCCCGGCCCTCTCCCCCTGCGGGGGAGAGGGAGCTTTCTCACAGAATCTGGCTGAGGAATTCTTTCGTGCGAGGATCCTTTGCGTCGTCGAAGAA
>CBDTYP010000286.1:0-4383 GCA_965364645.1 uncultured Gammaproteobacteria bacterium
CGAGGCGCTCAAGCCGGGCGGCATCTTCTTTTTCGACCAGAGCACGCCGGCAAAATGGGCGGTGACCGCCCCCGCGATGCCGACGACGCTTATGGGAAGCATGCCCTCTCGGGCGATCATGGTGTCATACCCTGGCGGCGGTCCCCGGCCGTCGCCGCGGATCTCAGTTCTTGGTCTTGTCGACCAGCTTGTTCTCCCGGATCCACGGCATCATGTCGCGGAGCCGCTGGCCCACCGTCTCCACCGAATGCTCGCGGCTGATGCGGCGCAACGCCTTGATGGTGGGTGCACCACTCTGATTCTCGAGGATGAATTCCTTGGCGAACGCACCGGACTGGATCTCGGCGAGGATGCGCCGCATCTCGGCCCGCGTCTCGTCGGTGATGATCCGTGGTCCCCGGGTGAGATCGCCGTACTCGGCGGTGTTGGACACCGAGTAGCGCATGTTCGCGATGCCGCCCTCGTAGATGAGGTCCACGATGAGTTTCACTTCGTGGAGGCATTCGAAGTAGGCCATCTCCGGAGCGTATCCCGCCTCCACCAGGGTCTCGTATCCGGCCTGGATGAGCGCGGTAAGGCCTCCGCAGAGCACCACCTGCTCGCCGAAGAGATCGCTTTCCGTCTCCTCCTTGAACGTGGTCTCGATGACGCCGGCGCGGCCGCCGCCGATGCCGGACGCATAGGAAAGCGCGATGTCCTTCGCCTGACCCGATGCGTCCTGGGCGATGGCGATGAGGCAGGGCGTGCCGCCGCCCTCCGCATAGGTCGAGCGCACCAGGTGCCCCGGACCCTTCGGCGCGATCATGATGACGTCGAGATCCTCGCGGGGCTGGATCTGCTCGAAGTGGATGTTGAATCCGTGAGCGAACGCGAGCGCCGCCCCCTCCTTGATGTTAGGCGCGACGATGTCCCTGTAGATAGCGGCCTGGTGCTCGTCCGGGGCCAGCATCATGACGATGTCAGCGCCGGCGACCGCCTCGTCGATGGCCATGGCCTTGAGACCCGCATTGGTCGCCTTCTCGTATGAGGCGGACCCGGGGCGCAGCCCCACGGTCACGTCAGCGCCGGAATCCTTGAGATTGTTGGCGTGGGCGTGGCCCTGAGAGCCATAGCCTATGATGGTGATTTTCTTGCCGAGGACGATCGAAAGATCCGCGTCCTTGTCGTAATAGATGTTCATTGTCATGACGATTCCCCCGGAGTTCCCGGAAATTTCTGTTATCTGGCCTGTTATCTGGCCTGTTATCTTGCGTCAAATGCGCAGGGCCTTCTCCCCGCGTCCGACCCCGATCGCACCCGATCGCACGACCTCGATGATCAGCTTCCGATCCAGTGCCGTGATGAATGCATCGAGCTTGTCGTCGGTGCCGGTGACTTCGATGATGTATGTCGAGTTCGTGACATCCAGTATGCGGCCGCGGAATATATCCGAAAGCCGTTTGATCTCTTCGCGCCCGGCGCCCGTGGCGCGCACCTTAATCAGCATCATGGCGCGCTCCACGTGCGCGCCTTCGGTCAGCTCGAGAAGTTTGACGACGTCGACGAGCTTGTTCAGCTGCTTGGTGATCTGCTCGAGAATGGCCTCCGAGCCCGTGGTGGTCAGCGTCATGCGCGACACGCTCGGATCCTCGGTGGGCGCCACACTCAAGGATTCGATGTTGTAGCCCCGTGCGGAGAAGAGACCCGCCACGCGAGAGAGCGCGCCTGGCTCATTCTCCAGCAACAGGCAGATGATGTGACGCACTAGGCCAGTTCCCGTTCTTTGCAGAAAGCCGGCAGCAGCATGTCGGCCTGCCCCTTCCCGGCCATCATCATGGGAAAGACGTTCTCCGTCGGGTCGGTGATGAAGTCCATGAACACCAGGCGGTCCTTCATGGCGAACGCTTCCTTCAGCGCGTCATCCACGTCGCCCGGCTTGTCGATGCGCATCCCCACGTGGCCGAAGCTCTCGCTCAGTGCGGCGAAATCCGGCAGGGACTCGAGATAGCTGTGGGACTCCCGCTTCTCGTAGATGAATTCCTGCCATTGTCGGACCATGCCGAGATAGCCGTTGTTGAGATTGATGACCTTCACCGGCAGCCCGTACTGCTTGGCGGTGGACAGCTCCTGGATGCACATCACGATGCTGCCCTCGCCGGTGATGCACGCCACCTGGGCGTCCGGGTAGGCGAACTGCACCCCCATGGCCGCCGGCAGGCCGAAGCCCATGGTGCCGAGGCCCCCGGAGTTGATCCAGCGATTGGGTTTGTCGAAGGGATAGAACTGCGCAGCCCACATCTGATGCTGGCCGACGTCGGACGTCACGAAGGCATCGCCACCGGTGACCTCGTAGAGCTTCTGCACGACGTACTGAGGCTTTATGCGGTCATCCGACCACTCGTAATGCAGGCAATCGATGGACTGCCACTCGCGCACTTGGCGCCACCACGCGGCGAGAGCATCCGCGTCCGGGCGGCGATTGGTTTCCTTGAGCATGCCTATCATCTCACCGAGGACGCTCTTCACCGGTCCGACGATGGGGACGTCGACCTGTACGGTCTTCGCGATAGACGAGGGATCGATGTCGACGTGGACAATCTTGGCGCCGGGGCAGAACTGCTTCACGTCTCCGACGACGCGATCGTCGAAGCGCGCGCCGATGCCGACGAGCACGTCGCAGTTGTGCATGGCCATGTTCGCTTCGTAGGTGCCGTGCATGCCGAGCATGCCCACGAACTGCTCGTCGGTGCCGGGGTAGGCGCCGAGCCCCATCAACGTGTTGGTGATGGGAAAACCGAGTATGCGCGTGAACTCGCACAGCTCCTCGCTGGCGTTGTCCAGGACGACCCCGCCGCCGGTATAGATCATCGGGCGCTTCGCAGACAGGATCAGCTCCAGCGCCTTCTTCATCTGTCCCGTGTGCCCGCGGGTAACGGGATTGTAGGAGCGCATCGAGATATCGGCGGGATACTCGTAGGGCACCTTCACGTCCGGCGCGGTGACGTCCTTCGGTATGTCGACCACCACCGGTCCCGGGCGTCCGGAAGATGCCACGTAGAACGCCTTCTTGAGCGTGGAGGCCAACTCCCTGACGTCCTTGACCAGAAAGTTGTGCTTCACACAGGGCCGCGTGATGCCGATGCAGTCCACCTCCTGGAAGGCGTCGCTGCCGATGGCCGGGGTGGGCACCTGGCCGGTGAGCACCACCATGGGGATGGAATCCATGTGCGCGGTGGCGATGCCCGTGACGGCGTTGGTGGCGCCGGGGCCGGAGGTCACCAGCACCACGCCGGGCTTGCCGGTGGCACGGGCGTAGCCGTCCGCCATGTGGGTCGCACCCTGCTCGTGGCGCACCAGGATGTGCTTGATCGACTGCTGGCGATAGAGCTCGTCGTAGATGTGCAGTACGGCGCCGCCCGGGTACCCGAATATGAATTCTACTCCCTCGTCTTCGAGGAATTTCATTATGATCTGGGCGCCTGAGAGTTCCACCGGACCTACCTTGGATCTGCCTTCGAGGACAAAAACACCCGCCAGAGCGGGTTTCAATCGCATTCTTAGCGCAAACGCCCAAACTACTGAATCACCGAGTGATCGTCAAGAAATCCGGGGCTTTCAGGGGGGGGCGGCAAAACGTGACGGAGAACACATTTGGGGCACGGGTGCCTACCCGGTCACTGTCCGGGACGGTCCGATCCGGCTATATTATTCACAGGCCCCGCGGAGCGCCTCACCATCATGAACGGTCGAACTCGGCTTGTCTCGATTGCCCTCGTCATTGCCGTCTGTGCGGCGCTGCCTGCACAGGCCGCGAAGCTGTACAAGTGGGTCGACCAGGAAGGCAATGTCACCTACTCCGAGCGTAAGCCGCCCCCCGAGAGCAACGCCGAGACCATTCGGCTGCGCAGCGCGACACTCAACGACGACGGCGCCCAGGAACGGCTCGATGCCCTTTCCGAGAAGGTGGAGGAAGGGAACAAGGACCGCGATTTCGCCGAGAACTCCGCCACCGCCACCGCCGAGCGCGACGAGCGCATGGCCAGCAACTGCAAGATCGCCAGGGAGAATATGCGCATCCTGAAGACGACCTCGCGCATTCAGGATAAGGATGAGAACGGCGAGGCGTATTTTTTGGATGAGTCGGCGATACAGGCGAAGATCGCGCAAACGCAGAGCCAGATAGATAATAACTGCAAATAACGTAGCCACCCTCGTGGCTTCGCGGCTTCGATAACCGCTCCTCGTTTACCACCCTGTCTCTCTCGCCCTCTCCCACTGTCGGCGGTGGTGGCTTCGCTTGGCGCTCCTTTTTTTCACCCGGCCTTTCTCGCCCTCTCCCACTGTCGGCGATCGTGGCTTCGCTTGGCGCTCCTTTTTTTCACCCTCTCCCCCTGTCCCCCTCTC
>CBDTYP010000287.1:0-4350 GCA_965364645.1 uncultured Gammaproteobacteria bacterium
GCACGGCGTTGGTCGCGCTCGGCTCGGTGAGGGTCCCGTCCACCACGTCGACCGATCGCAAAAGGCGCACCACGAAGCGCATCTGGGCCTGTACGTAGGCCGGGTTCGGCGACACCTCGGCCTCCAGGAATATGTCGCGGCTGCCCGCGTCGTCGTCCGCCCGCGCTGCCAGCACCTCCAGGCTGAGCTCGGCGCTCGCGAACTGTCCTACCGCGATGGACGGAACCGTGAGCGTGCCTTCCCGCTTCGGCGTCAGCTCGACCGTCCAACGCGTGATGGCCGACTGCAGGCCGTGTATGAACTCGATCTGTGTATTCGCCGAGGTGTGCAGGATCTGGAAATCCTCGGTGAGCGGACTGAGATCGGGCTTGAGGCCACCGGCGGCGCGGCGCAGCTCCAGCACCAAGCGTACGCTCTCGCCCCCGTGGATGGGATTGCGTTCCAGGCTGGATTTCAGCTCCTCGGCGCTCGCTGGCACGGCCCACAGCAGCAGGGCCATGGACGCGAGCAACGCCGTCGTCCTGGCGGTCGTGGCCATCACGCGTTCTTCCGCATCCAGGACTCGCAGACGGCGATGAGCGCGTCCAGGTTCGCGGGTTCCCGCCCGGTGTAGGGGTCGCGGACCAGGCTCGCGCCGGCGCCCCGGGTGAAGTGATGTTGGTCGTCGTCGAGGAACTCCAACCAGTCCCGGCCGGTGAGTCCCGCCACCCGGTCCCGGGGGTGGCGGATCATGGCGGCGCGGCGCACGAGGGTCGCCAGCTCGCCGATCAACACCCCGGGCGGCTCACCGGCCGCGTGCCGGCCGCGCAGAGCCACGATGGCGCGTAACGCCGCGCGGCGTGGCCGTCCGCGCCGCCAGGCGCCGATGGCGAGGAGCACCCCGTAACCGATGCCCGCGGCGGTGACGACCGCGAGCACCCACCATCCCGGAGCCGGCGGCCACAGCTCCGGAGGCGGCGGCAGGTGGATGTCCCGGAGATCGCTCAGGGGATCCATGGGCAGCTGGGTAAACAGGTTCACTGTGCGCCTCCCGTCTCCGTGACGGGTACCGCGCTTTCGCGAGGCACGCCGCGGCGCAGGGTCTCCGCCACGTCGTCGCCGGTGGCGATGGGCAGGAGCGGGATGGCGAGCCGCCCCAGCGTCGTGCGCAGCTCCTCGGCCTCGGCGCCGAAGCTTTCCAGGTAGCGGGAACGCACGTTCCCGCTCAACGTATCCAACGTGGCGGTCTGCCAGCCGTCGGACACGCGGTAGCGACCCGGCGGGGGCGGCTCGCGCTCCAACGCGTCATAGATCCAGCAGGCGAGCATGTCGTTGTGCTGGCGCATGCGGGTCAGGTGGGCCGCAGCGTCGTCGTCGAGCCCGTAGAAATCGCTGATAATCACCAGCAGACTGCCGGGGCGCGCCACGTGGCGGGCGCGCAGGAGGCTGTCCCGCAGCCCGATACCCCGCTCTTCGTCGTCCGCCGAGGGACGGCCCAACGCCGCCAGTGCGTGCAACACACGCAGCACGCCCCGGCGTCCGGCCACGGGCTTGAGCTCCATGTGTCCGCTGCGCCCCGCCACCAGCGCGCCCACGCGATCGCCACCGCCCATGGCGGCCCAGGCGATGAGGGCGGCGGCCTCCGCCGCGACCACCGACTTGTAGGCGGTGCGCGTGCCGAAGAACATGCTCGCCCCGAGATCCACGAGCAGGATTACCGGTCGTTCCCGCTCCTCCTGAAAGAGCTTCGTGTGGGGCCGGCCGGTGCGCGCCGTTACGCGCCAGTCGATGCTGCGTACGTCATCGCCGGGTTGGTAGATGCGCGACTCGGCAAACTCCATGCCGCGGCCGCGAAAACGCGAGCCGTGACCGCCGGATAGGGAGTGCCGCGCACGGCGTCCGATCCCGAGCTCGAGACGCCGGGCCCGGAAGCGCAGCCTGATGAGATCGTCGACCCCCGCTTCGATTCCGGACAGCCCGGCCGCCCCGCCGGTCACGGCACGGGCACGAGCTTCAGCAGCTCGGAGACGACGGCATCCGCGTCCATGCCGTCCGCCTCCGCCTCGAAGGAGATGAGTACCCGGTGGCGCAGCACGTCGTGGGCGATGGCCTGGACGTCCTCGGGGGATACGTAGTCGCGATGATTGATCCAGGCGTGGGCCCGGGAGCAGCGATCCAGCGCGATGGTGGCGCGGGGACTCGCGCCGTAGCTGACCCAGCGCCCCAACTCCTCTCTGTAGCGCGCGGCGTCCCGCGTCGCGAGCACCAGCTCGACGATGTATCGCTCCACGGCGGGCGCGAGGTGCAGCGCCAGGCACTCGCGTCGGGCACGGCTCACGGCTTCACGGTCCAGCACTGGTGTGACCGGCGGCGCCGCGTGGCTCGCCTCCCGGGCCGCGTTCTCTCGATTGAGCTCGAGGATGGCGTGCTCCGCTTCGGCCGCCGGGTAGTCGATGCGCACGTACATGATGAAGCGATCCAGCTGCGCCTCCGGCAGGGGATAGGTGCCCTCCTGCTCGATGGGGTTCTGAGTCGCCATCACCATGAAGAGCTCAGGCAACGGATAGGTCTGGCTGCCCACCGTCACCTGACGCTCGCCCATGGCCTCCAGGAGCGCGGACTGCACCTTGGCCGGCGCCCGATTGATCTCGTCGGCGAGCAACACGTTGTGAAAGATGGGTCCCTTCTGGAACTGGAAGCTGCCGTCCTGGGGCCGGTAGACTTCCGTGCCGGTCAAGTCGGCCGGCAGCAGGTCCGGCGTGAACTGCACGCGATGAAAGTCACCCTCGATGCGTTCGGCGAGCTCCTTGATGGCCGTCGTCTTGGCGAGCCCCGGCGCGCCTTCCACCAGCACGTGCCCGTCCGACAGGAGGGTAATGATGAGGCGATCGATGAGCGCTTCCTGGCCGATGATGCGGGTGCGCAGCTGGGCCCGGAGCGTGTCGAAGCGCGCGATGGTATCGACGCCACTCGGCGTGCTGCCCCGGCCGGCTTCGAGATCTTGTTTCAAATTCACGACTTCGTGAGGGACGCGAGTAACTTAAGATCAATTGTACTCGAAACCGCGTGGATAGTTTCGCATCCCTTTCAATCCCGTCTCAGGCTGTCGTTCACGGCGATCGGTGTCGGATAGCGGAACATGACCAGGTATGACGACGCAATGAAGGTCAGCAGCGTCGCCGCCTGGATGAGATAGGAGGCCTCCGCCCGGATGACGCCGCCGCTGACGGCGAGGAGTGCGATGAGGAGCGAGAATTCGCTTACCTGGCCGAGGCGCACGCCGATCTCCCTGCCGAGCCGCTTGTCCTCTCCCTCCCAGACGAGAAGCACCCTGAACACGAGGGGCTTGACGATGAGCATGGCGACGGCCAGCACTGTCGCCGGGATCGCGACGGTAGCGAGCACGCTCAGATCGAATCCCGCGCCGAGGGCGAAGAAGAACATGATGAGAAAGAAATCCCGCAGCGGCTTGAGACTCTCGGCGATGAATGTCGCGATGGGGCTCGTGGCCAGCGCGACCCCGGCGATGAAGGCCCCCATCTCGTAGGACAGACCCATCGCATGGCCGAGCTGCGCGATACCGAGACACCAGCCGACGGCGACGAGGAAGACATACTCCTGGATGGTGTCGAAGCGCTGGATGATGCGCACCAGGACGAAGCGTTCGAAGATGAACGCGAATACCGCCAGCGCCGGCAGCGACGTGATCAGCATGATCACATCGCTCGGGTTCATGACTTCGCGGCGCAGGCCTTCCAGGAGCAGGAGTATCAGGATGGCGATGATGTCCTGGAGGAGGAGCACGCTGATGATGATCTCGCCGACGTGGCGGTGGTGCAGCGCGGTCGTCGGCAGCAGCTTGAGACCGATGATCGTGCTTGAGAACATCATGGCGGCGCCGATGAGGGCGCACTCCACCGTCGTGAAGCCGAATGCGAACGCGACCATGTATCCGATGAACGCGAACGCGAGCGAGCTGAGCAATGTGACGAGCGTTGCCTCGCGAAGCATCTGCAGCAGCTTCTGAGGGTGCAGGTTGAGGCCCAGCAGGTACAGAAGAAAGATTATCCCCACGTGGCCGATGCCCTGAATCGTGGTGGCGTCGGTGACGAGGCCGAGCCCCCAGGGTCCGACGAGGCAGCCGAGCGCGATGTACGCGACGAGCAGGGATTGGCGCAGGTACAGGGCGGCGCCGGCGAACACGGCGGCGCCCGTGAAGATCAGGAAGATGGAAAAGACGATTACGTCGCTCTGCATCGTAATGGATGCCTCGTCAGCGCCCGCGCTCTTGTTTCGCGTCGAGGACGTACTGGCACGCGTCGCTCCACGCCCGCAATGCGTCGGACTCGCGCAGACCCTCCATGCCGACCC
>CBDTYP010000288.1:0-4339 GCA_965364645.1 uncultured Gammaproteobacteria bacterium
TGAAAGACGGCGGTAAGGAGGAGACCACCGAGGAATCCGCCAAGCTCGAACAGGAGCCGGCCGGCACTGTGATCGACGGAGAAGTCACCGACAAGGAGCGGGACAGCGCCTAGCAGCCCGCCGCCATGAGCAGGTGCGGGCGCGCCTTCGAGTGCGTGACCGCGACTATCCGCTTCACTGGCGAGCGACGCGCAAGCTGCTCGCTGCAATCTCAGATCCCCGATGTTTGATATTGGCTTTTGGGAGCTGGCGCTGATTGGCGTCGTAGCGCTTCTGGTGGTCGGTCCCGATCGCCTGCCCGGTCTCGCCCGCACGATCGGCCTGTGGGTAGGGCGCATCCGCCGCTACGTGTCCACGGTGCGCGACGACATCGAGCGCGAGATCCAGGCCGACGAGCTGAGGAAGATGCTCGACAAGCCCGACGAGCTGAACCCGCTGAAGGACGTCATCGACGAGACGACCGGCAGCATCGCCGATGCGAAGAAGGAGTTGGCGGATGTCGAAAGGAACGCCGACGACCTGATGTCGGAGGACGCGGAGGCGACTGGAGCCGGGACGGACTCCTCGGGCGCCCTGGAAGCGATCGACGACGACGAGACCGGAGCGGATGCGATCACACCCCAGGCGGCGGCGACATCCCTCGGCGAGGCGGTGATCGGCAGTGGTGACGGGGCGGCGCCGGAGGATTCCGCCGCGGCCGACGAGGAGACGGAGAGTCATGAGCGACGATCCGGATAAGCCCGACCAGGCAGGGGCCGAGGACTCCGTGCAGGCTCAGGGCGAGATGACGTTCGTCGAGCATCTCGTGGAGCTGCGCGATCGGTTGTTGCGGGTCGTGCTGGCCGTGCTCTGTTTCCTGGTCGTATTATTCCCCTTCGCGAACGATCTCTACGCAATTCTCGCCGAGCCGCTGCTGCGCCATCTTCCCGAAGGCACCAGTATGATCGCGACGCAGGTGGCGTCGCCGTTCCTGACGCCATTCAAGCTGAGTATCGTGCTCTCGATATTCCTCGCCATGCCCGTGGTTTTGTATCAGGTCTGGTCCTTCGTCGCGCCGGGGCTGTACAAGCACGAGCGCCGCCTGGTCCTTCCGTTGCTCGTCACGAGCTCGATCCTGTTCTACCTGGGGATGGCGTTCGCCTACTTCGTGGTCTTTCCTTTGATGTTCGCATTCTTCCAGGCCGTCGCACCGGAAGGTGTCGCGATCATGACGGACATCACGGCCTACCTGGATTTCGTGCTGAAGATCTTCTTCGCCTTCGGCATCGCGTTCGAGGTTCCCATCGCGACGATCCTGCTGGTGTGGACGGGCTTCACCACCCCCGCCGCACTCGCTGCGAAGCGGCCCTACATCATCGTCGGCGCGTTCGTCCTCGGCATGATGCTGACCCCGCCGGACATCATCTCCCAGACGCTGCTCGCGCTGCCCATGTGGCTGCTGTTCGAGATCGGGGTGATCTTCTCGAAGATGTACGTCGGAAAACGTATGAGGCGTCCAGAGGAAGACGAGGCCGCCGAGGTCTAGTCCAGCTTCAGCAGCCGCGCGCCGGCGCTTTTCGTCAGGTGATACTGAATTCCCAGATCGCGGCGACCGAGGATAATCTCGTATTTCGTGCGCGCGACGTCGAAGCGCAGTTCGCCGCCGACGTTCTCGACGACTATCTCCTCTATCCACTCGAGTGAGGGCTCGAAGGGGCGTACGGCCGTCGCCTTGGCGTTGCTCCACGCATCCACCAGCTCCGCGGCGTCGTCCCCGTCTCCGCTCCCTTTCGGTAGATGAATGCTCCGGGGGGTCGGGTCGCGGCCGAGCGGGGACGGATTCACATAATTGGCGGCGCTCGAGCTCAGGTGCGAGAAGAACGCATCGTCGATGAGCGCGATCCGGCCGTCGTGCAGAAGGTAGCGCCGGCCGTGGATTGGCTCGGTGTTCCCGAAGAGGATCTCTTCCTTGTCGAGCAGGATGCGCGCCTGGGGCTTCGCAAGGCCGAAGCGATCGAGCTGCCCCGGACCCGCGTCGATGCGCGCGTGCACCGGCGCTTCCAGCACGCCGAGGAGGGTGTCGATTCGAAAGTCGTTTGCCGCGATGGATATCGGCTCGACGAGATCCCACGCGCCTTCGGATCGTTGCAGCGCGATCGTCCCACCGGCACCGGACTCGAGACGAACGCTGGAGATGGCGCGCGGATTGATTTCGCTGAGGGGCGCGCGATCGTCATCGTGCTCGTCCTCGCCGGGAACGAGTACGATGACGATCGCGAGTCCGGCTGCCAGGGCCAGCAGCGCGACATTGATGAGGGTGCGCGATCTCACCTCTGGGTCAGAGTCGGCGGCGCCGGTGCCAGATGAGGAGTCCGATCCCCAGCAGCAGCGCGGGCAGCCCGAACGCAAGTGAGAATCGAATCAGGCCCGCGGTGGTGCGGGAAAGCTCGAAGACGATGTCCGGAGCGCTTCTCACGGGAATGTCGATGAGGGTCTCGTCGTCCGCCAGCCAGTTGAAAGCGTTCAGCGCGAGCTGCAGATTCGAGCCGCTGCCGAGGTAGGCGTTGGAGAGAAAGTCGCCGTCCCCGATGACGATAATCCGCTGTTCCCGATCCTCACCCCCTGTATCGGCGGCGGCCACCGTGCGTTCCATGGCGATGCCGATGTCGAGCGGCCCCGAGCCGTCCAGGCCATCGTCGTAGCGCAGCTCACCCTCGAGATTGCCAGTCTCCGACCAGGCTCGCAGCCCCGTGCTCAGGATTCCCCGGGTCTGCCAGCCGGGGGGCTGACTCCAGGAGATCCCTACCGCGTGGGGATACACCGATACCTGGTCCAGGTTCTCGGTGACCGGATGGGTCGGGTAGGCGGCGACCGGCACGAAGGCCGGGTGCGCGATGCCGAGCACCTGGGTGGTCGGGTCGACCAGGACCCCCGGCTCGAAGGCGATGCCCAGAACCCGTGCGACGGGCTCCAGGCCCCGGACGGCCCCGGGCTCGGCGAGCCACAGCAGATTGCCCCCCTCGTCCAGGTAGCGCAGGATGGCATCGACTTCGCCGGGAGGCAGGTCCTGCTTGCCCGGCGAGATCACGAGCACCGCCACCTCGTCGGGGATCTCGCCGGCCTCCGCGAGGGACAGCTCGTGGAGCCTGAATCCCTGGCGCTGGAGCTGCGCGCCGAGCTTGCCGAGGTCGTAGCTAGCCGTACCGAGAAGATCACGCTCCCCGCGCCCACCCATGTAGGTGATCCAGCGCGTATCCGCCCGCGCGAGCTTCTCCAGCGCGGTCGTCAGCGCTTCCTCGGTGGCAACCTTGGCGTGCTCTTCCCGCTGCCGGTAGGTGATGACCATCTCGCCGTCGGCGGATATGTTGCGCGCCCGCACCTCGTCGGGCACCAGATCGGGGTTCACGAAGTGCAGCGTGATGTCGGGCTTGGCGCGCTGATAGCGTTCCAGGAGCTGCACGATGGATTGCCGGATGACCGGCTCTTCGCGCACGTAGGCGGTTATCTCGATTGGGTCGGTGAGGCGCGCGAGCAGTAGCCGGCTCGGTTCCGTCAGCGTGTTCCTGCCGGCCGCGGTCCAATCCCAGCGCGCCTTGTAGTGCTCGCTCAGCCAGGCGAGCATGCCCGCGATCGTGATCACCAGAATAACGAAGACCGCCGTCTGGACGCCGGCGACGATTCGAGTGCGTGAGTTGATCTGCATGGCCGCCGCTCAGTGTCCGAGACGCATGCTGTCCAGCCGCCGGATCGCGAGCAGAAGAAAGACGGCGACGATGAGCAGTGAGTAGATGAGATCCGCGCTGTCGACGACGCCTTGGAGCAGCGCGTTGAAGTGCGAGGTCGCGGCGACATAAGAGAAGAACGGCCGGACGCCCTCGGCGGCGCCGGTGCCGGCCCAATCCATGTTCCAAAGGAGCAGGAGCACGCCGAAGGTGCTGATGGCCGCCACCGGCGGGTGTGCCGTCAGCGTCGACATGAAGAGCCCGATGGCCGCGAAGCTCGCCATCAGCAGCAGCAGGCCCAGCGCGCCGGATGCCAGCAGGCCGACGTCGAGATTACCCCCGGCGAGAAGCGACAGCGGCGTCACCAGGATCACGAGCACGACGATGCAGAAGAAGCCCATCACACCGAGGAACTTGCCGAGCACGATATCGGTCATGGAGATCGGCGCGCTCAGCAGGAGGCTCAGCGTCGCGTTTCTGCGCTCCTCGCTGATGAGGCGCATGGTAACCAGCGGCGCCGCGAGCAGCATGACCATGCCGGCTGCCTTCAGGGCCGGCGCGACGACGATGGCGGTGAGGCCGGGAGCCCCGGGGAGACCCGGCAGGTGTGGTTTCAGCTGCAGGAAGAGCTCGAGCTT
>CBDTYP010000289.1:0-4336 GCA_965364645.1 uncultured Gammaproteobacteria bacterium
CGCTTCCAACCGCCGTCGCCCGGGTGCCATCCCACGCGCGCGCCCAGGTCGCCCTCGAGCTGCAACCCGTCGAACAGGGTGCCGACGGCGAATGGTTGCAGGTAGTTCCGGTACACGGGATCCGCCGGCGTTCGGGCCAGGTGCAGATCGACGGACGCGAGCCCGCCATCGCCCTCCAGGGCGATGGTGCCGGCGACGCCGGCGACGCCCTCCTGGTGAAATTGCCAACGGGCCATCATGGGCGACGGGATGGTGTCTCCGGCCTCGGCTTCGGCGGACAGCCGCACCGGTGTCGCCCCGGCGTCGATGAACACCGGGTCCAGATACAGCTGGCCGCCGTCCAGTGCGAACGCGGCCGTCCCCTCCCAGGCGCTCCGGGCACGGGCCAGGCGCATTTCGAGCCCCGCGTTCAATCCCTCGCCCGCGTGCAGTCCCGACGCGTCGCTGAAGGTCAGGCCGGACAGGATCACCCGGGCATTCGCGTCCCCGCTGCCCACGCCAACCTCGACGGACATCGACAGGGCGCCGGCGGCGATCTCCAGACCGGGCAGCAAACCCTGTTCGGCGGCGTATCCCCACAGCGAACCGGGATCGGCATCCTTCACGTCGAGATGCAAACGCCAACCGTCGCCGCGCCGGGCGAGTCCCATGGACAGAGGCAACACGAGGGGCTCGCCGCCGCCACCCGCCAGACGCAGCGCCGCCCGCGGGCAATGGATGCCCGCGTCGTCGATCTCCGCCCGCGGACAGTCCACCGATGCGGATTCGAGGGTGTGCAGGGGCGCCGGGAGCACGAGCTCCCGGGCCGTCAAACGCGCCGAGACGCGGTCGTCGGAGGGAAACGCGAGGGTGAGGGTCAGGGTGCCGGAGGACCAGCTGCCGCCGTGGGCGGCGTCCATGGTGAGAGTCACCTCGTCCACCCCGTGCGCCGACAGGGCCGTCATCGCGGCGCCTATCAGCACGGCCATGGGTGCAAGGTGGCGGATCGTGACTGTCCTCCCCGGCGACGTCCATGGAGCTGTCCGGGACCTCGCCGGCGGCCCTGTCGGATTACTTGACAGTCCGCGGCGATGCCGCGAAACCGGGTTAACCCATTGTTCCTACTGGAATTCCTGTACCCCCGGGATCACCCGACACGTTTAAAGCGTGAACCCCGTCACACAATGATCCACGCCCTCTGTCGGAAAAGCTTACACCGGCGCGCCGGGCGTCGGGCAGGTTGCACCCTAAGGCGTTGATACGCGGGGGCGACGGCATGTTGGCACAAGGCTTGCTTTGAATCATGCCATACGGCGAAGCGGCACCACGCCAGGGAGCGACACCTTGAACCGACTCGAGAACCAGCGCGAAGGACGGCTGATCGAAGAGATCGCCGTGCTCTACCGCAGAGTGTCCGATGGACAGGACGCGGACTGCGTGCGCACCCGGTGCGCCCAGGCGTACCTGCGGGAGTTGCTGCGCTTCAAGCAGGAGTCGCTGGAGCTTCTCAGGTATCGGCGTGCCGGCAGAGGGGCGCGCTGGCAGCATCGCCCGGAGCTGCACTGACGCTTTCTATAATTCGTTTCGTGACATGTCCCTAGTGGCCCCCCGCTTGTTCGCAGGCGGGGTTTTTTTTGCGCCAGCGTCGTCGTCGCCGCCGGCAACGGAATCCCCCAGGCAACGGGCCAGGATCAGGGCATCCTCGCGGCCGTCCCGACCGGGATAGTAGCCGCGCCGCACCCCCACCTCGTTGAAGCCCATGGCCTCGTAGAGCCCCAGCGCGGCCCGGTTGGTGGGCCGTACTTCCAGGAGCGCGGTATCCGCGCGATGCTCTATCGCAACCTCCAAGAGGTGATTGAGAAGGGCGCGCCCGAGCCCCTGACCCCGGCCGCTCGCGCGTACGCACAGATTGAGGACGTGGGATTCCCCGGCGCCCACCTGCATGATGCCGTAGGCGCGGACGAGCTCCCCCTGCTCGACCACCCAGCAGCAGTAGCCGGCCCGCAGGCAGTCGCGGAAGATCCCCTCGGACCAGGGGAAGGTGTAAGCCTCGCGCTCGATCTCCAGAACCGTCGCCAGGTCCCGATCCCGCATGGGGCGAATCTGCAGAGGCTCGTCTTTCAACACGGCGCTCAAAGGCTGGACTCCAACAGTTCGCGGGCCCGACGCAGGTCTTCCCAGGACTTGCGCTTCTCCAGCGGCGATCGCAGCAGATACGCCGGATGATAAGTCACGACGATGGGGACGCCCGTGTCGCCGTTCGCATAAGTGAAACTCTGTCCGCGCATGCGACCGATGGGACTCGTGGAACCGGTCAAGTGTTGGGCCGCGACCCGGCCGACGGCCAGGATGACCCGTGGACCCACCAGCGCGATCTGGCGGTGCAGATACGCGGAGCAGGCGACCATCTCCTCCGGTTTGGGATCCCGGTTCTTCGGCGGCCGGCACTTGACGATGTTGGCGATGTACACGCTCTCCCGGGACATACCGATGGCGCGCAGCATGGCGTTCAGCAGCTGCCCCGCCCGCCCTACGAAGGGCTCGCCCCTCCTGTCTTCCTCGGCCCCCGGCGCCTCGCCGATGATCATGCAACGCGCCTGGCTGTCGCCGATGCCGAAGACCGTCCGCGAACGCCCCGCGTGCAGCGCGCAGCGCTCACAGCCGGCGACGGCCGCCTCGAGCTCCGCCAGCGCCGTTCTCGTCGGACTGGCCGGATTGGCCGGATCGGCCGGATCGGCCGGATCGGCGACGATTTGTGTCGCGGCGGCGGGACTCTCGGCGGCCGCCCCGTCGTTGCGCTCGCGGCGCATCCACACGTCCACCTGCATGGCCCGCAGGTAGCGCTCCCGGGATCCGTCGGCGACTTCAGGCATGGCCCGGCAAGCGCCCCAGGCTCATTTGCCTTTCACCGAGTCTTCCGGCACTGACTCTTCCGGCCCCGACTCTTCCGGCAGTGCCGCCGCCGCGCGCCGCGCCGCGCGGCGGCGCCGGATGAAGACCAGAGTCAACACGGGGCCGGAAAGCGCGTAGATCACCGACAGCGCGAACAGCACGAGCGGCGGATCGCTCGAGACGAACACGAACATCAGCACCACGACGAGGATCGAGATGAACGGCACGCGGCCCTTGAGGTCGAGCTCCTTGAAGCTGTGGTAGCGGATGTTGCTGACCATGAGGGTGCCGGTGATGATGGTGATGGCGAACGCGGCCGGCATCACGGCCGCCCCGGTCAGGCCGTAGTCCGTGCTGAACCACACCAGCCCCCCGACCACGGCCGCGGACAGCGGACACGGGAGTCCCTGGAAGTAGCGCTTGTCGGCCGTCTCCACCTGGGTATTGAAACGCGCGAGACGCAGGGCAGTGGCGGCGGCGTAGAAGAACGCGGCCAGCCAACCCAGCTTGCCCATGCCCACCAGCGCCCACTGATAGACCACCAGCGCGGGCGCCACGCCGAAGGAGACCATGTCCGACAGGCTGTCGTACTCCGCGCCGAAGGCGCTCTGGGTGTTGGTGAGGCGCGCGACGCGCCCGTCCAGGCCGTCCAGCACCATGGCCACGAAAATCGCCACCGCGGCGGCCTCGTAGCGATCCGCCATGGCGGCGACGATGGCGTAGAAGCCCGCGAACAGCGCCGCCGTCGTGAACAGGTTAGGCAACAGATAGATGCCGCGGCGTTGCTTCTTGAGATGTGGCTGGGCTGGCATGGGAGGTGGCGCCTCGGGGTGGGCAGTCCCCCACATGATAGCCAGGAATCGCGGTGGGGTCAGCTCACCCTGGTCGCGCTCCCCGGGCGGGCGGCGACCGCCTCCAAGTGCCCGAGCACGGTGCTGCCGGCCCGTGTGTCGGCGCCGATCTGCGCCTCGGGAACAGCGGTCGAGGGCATGAAGACGTCGACAATGTTGCCGAAGTAGAGAAAGCCGATGCGCTGCCCGATGCCCACCCGCTCACCTGGGGCGGCGTAGAGTTTGAACCTCGAGATGGGGCGCAGCGAAGAGACCGCGAAGACCACGTCGTCGCCCTCGTCGGTCCGCACCTGAACGCTGTAGCAGTTGGGCGAGTCATCGGGTGTGGACGGCTCCCCCGGACGGTTGAAGGGTTGCGCCGAGGTCCGGTAGTTCATGATCTTCCCCTCGATGGGGCTTCTCAGCACGCCGATCCCGAGCCCGGCGAGGACGATGCGTACCCGGTGGGCCTCCCGTTCGAGATAGGGGTCGGGTTTCGGCGATACGTTCAGCACGCGGCCGTCGCCGGGGCTCAGGACGGCCAGCGGCAGGTTGGGCACATCGGGGATCGTCTCGCGAAAGAGGTAGAGCAGATAGGCCGCCAGGGCCCACAGGGGCAGCGACCAGAGCACGCC
>CBDTYP010000290.1:0-4324 GCA_965364645.1 uncultured Gammaproteobacteria bacterium
CGGTGGGGCCGGAAGCGGCTCAGGAGCCCGTTGCTGTGCCGGGCGAAGCGCCCGATGCGCCGGTTGGTCTGATCGAGCCAGTAGGGAAAGTTCGAGCGTTGCGCGAGATACTCCGTCTGATTGGTGTATCCCGTGCGCAGGCTGCCGGCATCAGCCTCCTGGATGGCCACGAGATCGTAGCCGTCGAGGCGCCCGGCGATGTGATCCAGATTTCTCCGCCTGTCCCGATGGGGGATGACGTGCTGCCAGCTGCGGGTGAGATAATGCCCGTAGTGACGATAGGTAATGCCGGTCTGAATGTTGTAGCTGAGAAGGCGCAGCCGGCGACACGAGCTAGACCCGTGAGGAGATTCCGTCTTGGAGATGGTGCTGCCCGAGGGAGTGATGGACATCTGGTCGCGCTACCAGCAGGAGATCTGGTTGCTGGGTGTCGCATCGGCCGCCATGCTGGTGATATCGGCCATCGTGATCCCCTACTTGATAGTGCGGCTGCCCGCCGACTTCTACGTCGAGAACGACCACCCGCGGCACGTGTTTCAGGATCGGCCGCTCGCACGAATTGTTTTCCTGACGGCGAAGAACACCATCGGCGCCGTTCTGCTGATCGCGGGCATCCTGATGCTGGTGCTGCCCGGCCAGGGCATCCTCACGATCCTGGCGGCCTTCGCAATGCTGGATTTTCCGGGCAAGCGCAAGATGGAGATGCGCATCCTGCACAGACCGGCCATATTGAAGAGCGTCAACTGGTTGCGAATACGCGCGGGGCGCGAGCCCCTCGCCTTCTGACAAAGAGATATGGTGCAGGCACCCTCGCGAAAACCGGTCTGCGTGTATGTCGGCGAAGACCTCGCCCGCTACGGCTTCGGCGATGGCCATCCCTTCGGCCCCGACAGGATGGATGCCTTCTGGAGCGAAGCCTGCGAGCGGGGCCTGGATGCGGAGGTCGAGGTGCGCCTGCCCGTCTCGGCATCCAGGGACGACATCGCGCGCTTTCACGACGACGCCTACATCGATCGGGTCATGGCGTTGTCGGCGAGCGGCGAGGGCTATCTCGACGGCGGCGACACGCCGGCCTTCGCAGGCGTGTACGAAGCCGCGGCCTTCGTCGTCGGCACGACCCTCGATGCCTGCGCCCGCCTGATGGCGGGAGACTGCGCGCGGATCTTCATCCCCATCGCCGGCCTGCACCACGGCCAGCGGGGCGCGGCCGCCGGCTTCTGTGCGCTGAACGACTGCGGCGTCGCCATCGAGTATCTGAAGCGCGAACACGGTCTCACGCGCATCGCCTACGTGGACATCGACGCACACCACGGCGACGGCGTGTTCTACGCGTTCGAGTCGGATCCGGCGCTCGCGTTCGCGGACCTGCACGAGGACGGGCGTTACCTGTACCCGGGCACCGGCGGCGCGGAGGAGACAGGACGCGGCGACGCCCTCGGCACGAAGCTCAACATTCCCATGCCGCCGGACGCGGACGACGAGGCGTTCCTCGTCGCCTGGGCGCGGGTGGAGGCATTCATCGACGCCGCGCGGCCGGAGTTCATCCTGTTCCAGTGCGGCGCCGACAGCCTGGGCGGCGATCCCATCACCCATCTCCGCTACTCGAGTGCCGCCCACGGCCACGCCGCCCGGCGCCTGTGCGCGCTGGCCGACACCCACGCCGGGGGCCGCCTTCTGGCCATGGGCGGCGGTGGCTACAATCGCCGGAACCTCGCTCTCGCCTGGACCGCCGTCGTCGAACAACTGGTAGCATGTACGAGGACCGGTGCCTTGTAGGAGCGAGCTTGCTCGCGAATGAGGCCTCGTTCGCGAGCAAGCTCGCTCCTACAGGGCACTAACCGAGGGCCTGATAGAGAATGCAATGCCCCTTCTGCGCTGAGAAAGACACCCGCGTGGTGGACTCGCGGCTCGTGAGCGAGGGCGACCAGGTGCGCCGGCGCCGGGAGTGCATTGCCTGCCGGGAACGATTCACCACCTACGAGAAGGCCGAGCTGTCGCTGCCGCGGGTGGTGAAGCGGGACGGCAGCCGGGTGCCATTCGACGAGGATCGCCTGCGTGGGGGCATGCTGCGGGCGCTCGAGAAGCGACCGGTGGAGAGCGAGCTCGTCGAGCAGGCGGTCGGGCGCATCAAACGGGGTCTCATGGCAGGCGGCGAGCGGGAGATCCCGAGCCGGCTCATCGGTGAGCAGGTGATGGCGGCCCTGGGCGATCTGGATCAGGTCGCCTATGTGCGTTTCGCCTCGGTCTATCGCAGCTTCGAGGACGTGTCCGCGTTTCGCGAGGAAGTGGAGCGCCTCGAGAACGAGCCCTCGCCGGAGGCGAAGCGCGACCAGATCCCCCTGCTCCCCAACGAGTGACCGGTCCCCGGCACGATCATGCACGACGACGACTCGCGCTATATGGCCCGCGCCCTCGAGCTGGCGGCGCGGGGCCTCTATACGACGGATCCGAATCCCCGGGTCGGCTGCGTGCTGGTGCGCGGCGGCGAGATCGTCGGCGAGGGTTGGCATAAGCGTCCCGGCGAAGCCCACGCCGAGGTCAACGCGGTGCGCGCGGCCGGCGAACGTGCGGTAGACGCCACCGCCTACGTGAGCCTCGAGCCCTGCCGCCATCACGGGCGCACGGGGCCCTGCACCGAGGCGTTGATCGACGCTCGGGTGCGCCGGGTGGTAGCGGCCATGGCGGATCCGGATCCCCGCAACGCGGGCAAGGGGCTCGACGCCCTTCGGGAAGCCGGCGCCGATGTGGCCTGCGGACTGCTCGAGGACGGGGCGCGCAGGCTAAACCCCGGATTCGTCATGCGTCACACCCGGGGCAGGCCCCACGTACGCGTGAAGATGGCCGCGAGTCTCGACGGGCGGACGGCCATGGCCAGCGGCGAGAGCAAGTGGATCACCGGCGCCGATGCACGCCGGGACGTGCAGAGGCTGCGGGCGCGCAGCTCCGCCATTCTCACGGGCAGCGGAACGGTGCTGGCGGACGACCCGGCGCTCACGGTGCGCCAGGGAGAGCTCGGGGAAGGCGTCGACTTCGAGCAGCCCCTGCGGGTCGTGGTGGATCGCCGCCTGAGGACGCCTGCGGACGCGGCCATCCTTGCTCAGCCCGGCAAGACGCTCATCGTGACCCTGGGCGAACACGGCGATGGCGCCGCGGCCCTGGGTGATGCCGGTGCGGAGATCCTGTCCCTCGAAAACGGCGACACCGCGCTCACCGATCTCATGGCGGAGCTCGCGGCCCGAGGCATCAACGAGGTGCTGGTGGAGGCCGGCGCCACGCTCGCCGGCGCCGTGCTCGAGGCGGGGCTCGTTGACGAGGTGGTGCTCTACGTAGCGCCGGTGTTGCTGGGCGACACGGCCCGGGGCATGTTCCGCCTGCCCGGGGTCCACAACCTCGCCGACGGCCTTGCGCTGGATATCGTCGACGTGCAGCCCGTAGGCGGGGACTGGCGCATCACCGCCGTTCCCTCCGGCTCCCGTAGGTTGGGCTGAGCGAAGCGAAGCCCAACATCCGACGCTGGATGTTGGGCTTCGCTTCGCTCAGCACCAACCTACGGTTCGTGCCCATCCACACTATCTCTTGCATAATCCATCCTATGTTTACGGGTATCGTCGAGAGCACCGGAAGCGTCGGGGCCGTTGAGGCTCACGGCGACGATCGGCGCCTGCGCATCGACGGGGAGCTCTTCCGGGACAACCCCGTGGGGGTCGGCGACTCGGTGTGCGTGAGCGGTGTCTGCCTGACCGCGACGGATCTCACCAGCGGGGGATTCCACGCAGATGTGTCCGCCGAGACCCTCGCCTGCACCACCCTCGGCACGCTGCAGACGGGGGATCGGGTCAACCTGGAACGCTCCCTCACGCCCGCGACCGCGCTCGGCGGCCATCTCGTCAGCGGACACGTGGACGGCACCGGATCTCTACTGGAGCGCCGGGTCGACGCGCGCTCCGCGCGGCTCACCTTCACCGTCCCGGCCGCCCTCGAGCGCTACGTCGCCGTCAAGGGCTCCATCTGCGTGGATGGCGTGAGCCTCACGGTGAACGACGTTGGCGAGGGGCGCTTCGGCGTCAACATCGTGCCCCACACCCTGGCGGTCACGACCCTCGGCGACTTCGGGCAAGGCCGCGTCGTGAACCTGGAGGTGGACGTCATCGCCCGTTATCTGGAGCGGCTCCTGGCCGCCCGCGACATGGATGGGAATCGCTAGAACCGGTTATAATGCGCTGATTTTCCGGCGAATTGTCCCCAAGCTGTCCCATGGCGAAATACGATGTCCAGATCTCCGACTACGCAATCGACGGCGCCCGCTTCGCCATCGTGGCGGCGC
>CBDTYP010000291.1:0-4322 GCA_965364645.1 uncultured Gammaproteobacteria bacterium
CGCAAGCTCACGGGCTCGCTCAACAAGTCGGGCGCCACCATCATGTTCATCAACCAGATCCGCATGAAGATCGGCGTCATGTTCGGCAACCCCGAGACGACCAGCGGCGGCAACGCGCTCAAGTTCTACTCCTCGGTGCGCCTGGACATCCGCCGCATCGGCGCGCTCAAGCGCGGCGACGAGGTGGTCGGCAACGAGACGCGGGTGAAGGTGGTGAAGAACAAGGTCGCGCCGCCGTTCAAGAAGGTCGAGTTCGACATCCTCTACGGCGAGGGCATCTCCCGCGAGGGCGAGCTCATCGATCTCGGCGTGGAGCACGGTCTCGTGGACAAGTCCGGCGCCTGGTACAGCTACAACGGTGATCGCATCGGCCAGGGCCGCGATAACGTGCGCGAGTACCTGAAGCAGAACCCGGAGACCGCGGGCGCCATCGATCGCGCGCTGCGCGACAAGCTCCTCTCCCGGGAGCCGGCGGCGGTCGAAGAGGCCGAGGAGGCCGAAGCCGCCGAGGAAGCGGAGGCCTGAACGAAGCCGAGAAAGCGATCCGCGACAAGGCGACCGCACTTCTGGCGCGCCGCGAGCACTCGCGCCGCGAGCTCGGGGCCAAGCTCGCGGCGCGCGGATTCTCCGAAGAGCTCATCGGCGACACGCTGAACGCGCTGGAGGCCGAGAATCTGCTGTCCGATCGGCGTTTCACCGAGAGCTTCGTCACCCAGCGCATGTCCCGCGGCCAGGGACCGCTGAAGATTCGGTACGAGCTGCGCGAACGTGGCGTCAGTGACGCGCTGACGTCGGAGTTCATCGAAGTCGACAGGCAGGGCTGGTGCGAACGCGCGCTGGCCGTACGGCACAAGCGCTTCGGCACGGATCGGCCCGAGGACATAAAGGAACGATCGCGCCAGACACGCTTCCTGGAGCAGAGAGGATTCGAGCGGGAACACATACGTTTCGCTCTGGACGACTGACTAACATGACCAGTACCAATGATCTTCGCCGGATTTTTCTCGAATACTTTCGAGACCGCGGCCACGAAATCGTGCCGAGCAGCCCGCTCGTGCCGGCGAATGATCCGACGTTGCTGTTCACCAACGCGGGCATGGTGCAGTTCAAAGACGTCTTTCTCGGTACTGACAAGCGACCCTATAACCGCGCGACGACGGCGCAGCGCTGCGTGCGCGCCGGCGGTAAACACAACGATCTGGAGAACGTCGGCTACACGGCGCGCCACCACACCTTCTTCGAGATGCTCGGCAACTTCAGCTTCGGCGACTACTTCAAGCGCGAGGCCATCGAGTTCTGCTGGGAGCTGATGACGGAGAAGCTCGGGTTTCCCGCCGAGCGGCTGTGGGTCACGGTGTTCGAGGAAGACGACGAGGCGGCGGACATCTGGCAGAAGGAGATCGGCGTCGATCCCAAGCGCTTCTCCCGCTGCGGCGTGAAGGACAACTTCTGGTCCATGGGCGACACCGGTCCCTGTGGTCCCTGCTCGGAGGTATTCTACGATCACGGCCCCGAGATCCCTGGCGGACCGCCGGGCAGTCCGGACGAGGACGGCGATCGCTACATCGAGCTGTGGAACCTCGTCTTCATGCAGTTCAACCGCGACGCCGAGGGCAACATGACGCCGTTGCCGAAGCCTTCCGTGGACACCGGCATGGGCATCGAGCGGGTCGCGGCGGTCCTGCAGGGCGTGCACAGCAACTATGACATCGATCTGTTCCGCTTCCTCATCGAGGCGGCCGCCGAGGTCACCGGGGCAAGCAACCTCGAGGACAAGTCCCTGCGAGTCGTCGCGGATCACATTCGATCGTGCGCGTTCCTGGTCGCGGACGGCGTGGTGCCTTCCAACGAGGGCCGCGGCTACGTGCTGCGTCGGATCATTCGCCGCGCCATCCGCCACGGTCACAAGCTCGGTATGAAGGAGCCCTTCTTCAACCGCCTTGTCGGGCCGCTGGAGAAGGAGATGGGGGGCGCCTATCCGGAGCTCGTGGAACGGCGCGGGCTCATCGAGCGCGTCCTCGCCCAGGAAGAGGAACGCTTCGCCGAGACCCTGGACCAGGGCATACGTCTCCTGGATCAGGCTATCGACGATCTCAGCGGTGAGCGCATTCCCGGCGAGACCGTCTTCAAGCTCTACGACACCTATGGCTTCCCGGTGGACCTCACCGCGGACGTCGCCCGCGAGCGGGGGCTCTCCGTGGATCTCGAGGGCTTCGAGGATCACATGGAGGCGCAGCGGCGCCGGGCCCGTGAATCAAGCGCATTCGGGGCCATCACGACGGAACGTCTGGACGTCTCCGGCGCATCGACATTCACGGGATACGACGGGCTGACCGGAGAGGCCGAGGTGCTCGCGCTCTACTGCGATGGCGACCGGGTCGACGTTCTGCAGCCCGAGGATCAGGGCATCGTCGTGCTCGACCGGACCCCCTTCTACAGCGAATCCGGCGGGCAGGTGGGGGATCGGGGCGTGCTCGAGGGCAGCGGCGTGCGCTTCGAGGTGCGCGATACCCAACGCCAGGGAGAGGTGGCCGCCCACATGGGCGTGCTGACCGACGGAGAGCTGCACACGGGAGACGCGGTCGTGGCACGAGTGGACGGCACGGCCCGGCGCGCCATCGCGCGCAACCACTCGGCGACCCACCTCCTGCACGCGGCCCTGCGCGCGGTGCTGGGCGATCACGTACAGCAGAAGGGATCCCTCGTGGCCGCGGATCGGCTGCGCTTCGACTTCTCCCACTTCGAGCCCGTGGGCGCCGAGCAGCTTCTGGCTATCGAGCGCCAGGTGAACGAGTGGGTGCTCGGCAACGACGGCGCCGTGACCCGGGTCCTGCCCCTGGAAGAGGCCATGCAGAGCGGCGCGGTCGCGCTCTTCGGTGAAAAGTACGAAGATCCCGTGCGTGTGCTGTCCATCGGCGACTTCTCCACCGAGCTCTGCGGCGGCACCCATGTGGAGCGCGCCGGCGACATCGGGCTCTTCAAGCTCACTTCCGAGACCGGCATCGCGGCCGGGGTGCGCCGGGTGGAGGCGGTGACCGGCGAGGGTGCGCTCGACTGGCTGGCCCGCGCCGAGCGCAGGCTCAACGGCGTGGCGGAGCTCGTGAAGGGGGATCAGGAGACGCTTCTGGACAAGGTCGGCCAGGTCGTCACCCACAGCCGGGATCTGGAGAAGGATCTCGAGCGCTTGAAATCCCGCCTGGCGGCCAGCCACGGTGAGGATCTGGCGGCCCAGGCCGTGGACGTGAACGGCCTCAAGGTGCTTGCCGCGCGGGTGGACGGGGTCGACGCGAAGGGCCTGCGCGCCACCGTCGATCAGCTCAAGAACAAGCTCGGCTCCGCGGCCGTGGTGCTCGCCACCGTGGACGGCGAGAAGGTCAACCTGGTGGCCGGCGTGACAGCGGACTATGTGGATCGTATCGAGGCGGGGCCGCTGGCCAACTTCGTTGCTCAGCAGGTGGGTGGCCGGGGCGGCGGGCGTCCCGACATGGCTCAGGCCGGCGGCAACGATCCGGCGCGACTGGAGCAGGCCATCAAGGCCGTGCCCAACTGGATCCGGGAGCGACTCGGGGCCTGAGGCCGTCCCTTGCCCGCTAATGTCATGGCGCTGATCGTACAGAAATACGGTGGCACCTCGGTGGGCGATTTGGAGCGCATCGAGGCGGTCGCCGATCGCGTCAAGGTGACCCGCGAGGCTGGCAACGACGTGGTGGTGGTGCTCTCCGCCATGGGCGGGGAGACCGACCGGCTGCTGGAGATGGCCCGCCAGGTGAGCGGCAACCCGTCCCGGCGTGAGCTCGACGTGCTGCTCTCCACCGGCGAGCAGGTGAGCATCGCCTTGCTCTGCATGTTCCTCGCCAACAAGGGCTGCGCCGCACGCTCTTTCACCGGCGGCCAGGCGCGTATCCGCACCGACACGAGCCACACCAGGGCGCGCATCCAGGACATCGACGTGGATGCCATCAACCGCGCCCTCGACGAGGCCCACATCGCGGTCGTGGCCGGCTTCCAGGGGATCGACCAGGACGGCAACATCACGACGCTCGGCCGCGGCGGGTCCGACACCACCGCGGTGGCGCTGGCGGCCGCCCTCGAGGCCGGGGAGTGCCAGATCTACACCGATGTGGACGGCGTCTATACCTCCGACCCCCGGGTGGTACCGGACGCGAAACGCATGGACACGCTCACCTTCGAGGAGATGCTGGAGCTCTCGAGCCTCGGCGCCCGGGTGCTGCAGATCCGTGCCGTGGAGTTCGCCAGCAAGTACAACGTGACCCTGCGCGTGCTTTCGTCCTTCGAGGAAGGGCAGGGCACCCTCATTACAT
>CBDTYP010000292.1:0-4315 GCA_965364645.1 uncultured Gammaproteobacteria bacterium
GCCCTTCGATCTGGCGCGCGGCCCCCTGTTCCGGGCGACCCTGGTCCGCGTCACGCGGCCGGGCCGTGCGTGATACTAAAGAGGAGCGAAGCGGGCGCTGAAGTGGCGGAGGAACGGCGGCTGCTCGACGATGCGGAATCCCGAGAGGGTCTCCCGGTTCTGATAGACGTTGATGATCGCCTCGACGACATAGTCGATGTGACTCTGGGTGTAGACGCGCCGGGGTATCGCCAGGCGCACCAGCTCGTTGGGCGCGGCGCGTTCCTCGCCGCTCTCCTTGTCGGGGCCGCCGAACATGACACTGCCGATCTCGACCGCGCGAATGCCCGCCTCCCGGTACAGCGCTACTGTAAGCGCAATCCCCGGAAACTCCAAAGGCGGGATGTGGGGGCAGAAACCCGCAGCATCGATGTAGACGGCGTGCCCGCCCGGCGGCTGCACGATGGGCACACCGGCGTCGGTGATGTTCTTTCCGAGATAGCCGGTGGAGACGATGCGGTAGTGCTGGTAGTCGTGCTCGAGGGCCTCGCGAAGCCCGATAGCAATGGCGTCGAGATCCCGCCCGGCGAGCCCGCCGTAGGTGGGAAAGCCCTCGGTGAGGATCAGGAGGTTGCGCCCCTCACGGGCGACGGCCTCGTCGTTGCTCGCGAGGAAGCCGCCGATGTTCGCCATGCCGTCCTTCTTCGCCGACATGGTGCAGCCGTCGGCGTGGGAGAACATCTCCCGGGCGATGTCGATGAGCGTGGCGTCCGCGTAGTCGCTCTCGCGCTCCTTGATGAAGTAGGCGTTCTCCGCGAAGCGGCAGGCGTCGATGTAGAGCGGGATGCCGTGCTTGCGGCAGATTTCCGAGGTGGCGCGGATGTTGGCCATGGAGACCGGCTGGCCGCCGCCGGAGTTGTTGGTAATGGTGAGCATCACGAGTGGCACGTTGTTCGGCCCGTGCTCGGTGAGCAGGCGATCCAGCGCTTCCACATCCATGTCGCCCTTGAAGGGGTGGACGTCGCCGAGGTTCTTCGATTCGGGGCAGGGCAGGTCGACGGGGTCGGCGCCGAGATAGGCGATGTTCGCGCGGGTCGTGTCGAAGTGGCTGTTGCTGGGGACAGTTTGGCCGGCGGCGCACACTGTGCTGAAGAGTATCCGCTCCGCCGCGCGGCCCTGGTGGGTGGGGATCACGTGGGAGAAGCCGAAGATGTCGTTCACGGCCTCTTCGAAGCGGAAGTAGCTGTCGCTGCCGGCGTAGGATTCATCGCCGCGCATGATGCCCGCCCACTGCTCGGCGCTCATGGCGCCGGTGCCGCTGTCGGTCAGGAGATCGATGAGGACGTCGCGGGCGGCGAGCAGGAACACGTTGTAGGAGGCCTCCCGGATGAGCCTTTCCCGCTCATCCCGGGAGGTCATGCGGATAGGCTCGATCGCCTTGATGCGAAAGGGCTCGATGATCGTGCGCATGGGCGGGCCGGGGCGTTCCTGTTCACCCCATCATAGTCGTCGCCGGGGGTGCTTACATGGCGGCGATGCGCCGGCGGTGCTCGTCGAGCCCGCTCCAGAAGGCGGCGACGCCTTCCAGCATCTCGTTGCCGGTCTCGATGAACGCGTCCTCGTCCACGTGGCGATCGAAGTAGAGCTCTTCCAGCTCCTCCTGGGTGTGGGCCGCGTGCTGTCCCTCGATGCGGGCGTGCCAGGTGAAGAAGGCCAAGGGCAGGGGCGCGTCGATTCGGTCGTTGTACTTCACGAACCCCGCGACCAGCTCGTCCCAGAATCCCGCGGCGGCCCAGTTCTCCACCGCGTAGCTGGCGGCCTGGGAGATCAGGTAGTCCTCGCTGCCGTAGAGGCGGATCAGCTCGTCACAGAAGAAGAGGGTGGGCTTGGTGCCGTGGATGCGCCGGCCCATGTCCTCGAACTCGAGGCCGAGCTTCTCGGCGATGCGCAGCAGCCACTCGAAGTGCGCGGCACGGAAGCGGAATACGCCGCCGTCGACGCTGCCCTCCGTGGACACGAGCTCGGGATCGGCCTGGTGCTCGGCATCGACGGATTCGCTCTTGTCCCTGCCCTTACCGGGGGCGTTGAAGACCACACCGATCTCGTTGGCGAGGATCTCCTTGGAGGCGCGCATGCCTTCCAGGGTGTCGGCGTTCAGGGTCTTCTGCAGCTGGGCGACGAGGAACTGGTTGGAGAAGACCGAGAACTGCACGATGAAGCTCATGATCTGCTCGTGGCTCTGCTGGCCGGTCTCGAACCACGCCGTGTAGGCGTTTTCGGTGATGATGGGGTGCTTCAGGAGCTCCTGATCGATGCGGACCTGAAACTCGAGGAAACGCCGGGCCCTCTCGATGGTGTAGCCCTCACGTCCCTCGGCGATGGCGCGGAGGCTGGGCTCGGTGAGCCCGTCGAGGGAGTTCTTGCGGGCAAAAGTGTCCAGCTCCGGGTGGATTGCAACGCTCATGGCCGAAAATCCTGGCGGTTTGGTGTAAGTAGCGTCAAACAACCCGCGTTCCTTTAGGGTCGGCGTGACGGGAATGGGATGGGCGTCACAGGGCGGGGCGGTAACGCTCGGGGGCTTCGGCTGGCGCTCCTTTTCCTCACCCTCACCCCTGTCCCCTCTCCCATCGAGGGAGAGGGGGACCCTTCGTTTCAGGGTGGGGTGACCTTCTGGTCGATGGCGCCGAAGACGGTGTTGCCTTGGGGGTCCAGCATCTCGATTTCTACCCGGTCGCCGTGTTTCAGGAACGGGGTTTGTATTTCGCCGGTGTCCAGGAGTTCCAGGGTGCGTTTCTCGATGAGGCAGGCGCAGCCGTGGCTCGCGTCCTGGTTGGAGACGGTGCCGGAGCCGATGATGGTGCCGGCGCCGAGGCGGCGGCTCTTGGCCGCGTGGGCGATGAGGCGGTCGAAGCCGAAGTGGAGACCCTCGCCGGCGAGCGGGGCGCCCACGGTCTCGCCGTTGACCCGGCAGGTGAGGGGCAGGTGCACGCGGTGGTCCCGCCAGGCATCGCCCAGGGTCTCCGGACTCACCGCCAGCGGCGAGTAGGCGTTCGCCGGCTTACCGTGCACGAAGCCGAAGCCCTTGGCGATCTCATCGGGAATGAGGTTGCGGAGCGACACGTCGTTCACCAGCATCAGCAGCTTGATGTGATCGCCTGCGGACGCCGCCGCCGTACCCATGGGCACGTCGTCGGTAACGACCGCGATCTCGGCCTCGAAGTCGACGCCCCACGCTTCGTCCGCCGCGGGGATCGGGTCCCGCGGCCCGAGAGAGCCGTCTGACCCTCCCTGGTACATGAGAGGGTCCGCGTACATGTGCGGCGGCATGTCCGCGCCCCGCGCGCGGCGCACCCGTTCGAGGTGGCTGAGATAGGCGCTCGCGTCCAGCCATTGATAGGCGCGGGGCAGGGGTGCCGCGAGATCGTTCACATCGACGGCGAAGCCTCTGGAGGGATCCGCGTTCAATCCCTCGTACACCGATTCGAGGGCGGGCGCGACGCGTTCCCATTCGTCGAGGGCGGCCTGCAGGGTGGCCGCGTGCTCCGGGACGGCGGCGGCCCGCTGCAGGAGAGCGTCCACGACAACCAGTGTGCCGTCACGGCCGCCGGCTCTCAGGGACGCAAGCTTCACTCTTCGCCGGACTTCCAGCTGTCCACGTAGCCCTGCCACTCCGCGAAGGCGAGTGGCGCCGCCACTTCCAGTGCGTCCCGGGTATCGATCATGATGGCGACCTCGTCGGTCTCGCTGCGCGCCGCCTTCTCACCGGTGGCGAGCGCCTTCGGGTGCGGACCGTGGGTGATGCCCGCCGGATGCACCGTCATCATACCCGGGTGGATGTTATCCCGGGAGAAGAACTCGCCGCGATGGTAGAAGATCACCTCGTCGTAGTCGTCGTTGTTGTGGAAGAAGGGCACCTTGAGCGCGCCGGGGTCCGATTCGATGGGGCGCGGAACGAACGTGCAGACGACGAATCGCCCCCCGACGAAGGTCGTGTGCACCGATGGCGGGATGTGGTAGCGGTGGCTCATGACCGGGCGGATGTCCCGCCAGTTGAGCCGCACCGGCGCGAGGTCTCCTTTCCAGCCGACCGCGTCCAGGGGGTTGAACGGATAGGTGACCGTGCTGAGCTCGGCCCGGCGTTTCACCGATACGCGCCACTCCTCTTCGGATTGCTGGTCGAGGAACGCCTCGTCGATGGCCGGCACGTCGAGGACCGCCGGGTCGAATATGGCGTGATTGCCGACGATTCCCTTCTCGGGCAACCGGTAGCTCGAGTTGCTGGCCTCGATCAACAGCAGCGACGTCGCCTCTTCGACCGCCAGCCGCCACATGGTTC
>CBDTYP010000293.1:0-4311 GCA_965364645.1 uncultured Gammaproteobacteria bacterium
GATGAGCACTAGTCAGCGTGGAGCCGTGGCGCCCGAGTCGCCGCCAGGCATGATAAGCGTCGAGGAGGCGCTGGCGTTCATGCTGGCGCGGGCGCGCCCCGTCCCAGAGTCTGAGAGCGTCCCGCTTACCGAGGCCCTCGGCCGCGTGCTCGCGGCACCGGAGACGTCGCCCATCGACGTGCCCGGCTATGCCAACAGCTCCATGGACGGCTACGCAGTGCGCTCCACGGACGCGCAGGCGGACACGCCCGTGTCCCTGTGGGTCGCCCAGCGCATTGCCGCGGGCGAGATGGGCATGCCCCTGGCCGCCGGCGAGGCGGCGCGCATCTTCACCGGCGCACCGCTCCCGGAAGGTGCCGACGCGGTCGTGATCCAGGAGGACTGTGAGCGCGACGGCGATCGAGTGCGCTTCGGCGGGCCCGTGCACGCCGGGGACAACGTCCGGCCCCGTGGCAATGACATTGTGGCCGGCAGCGAGGTGCTGGCCGCGGGCACGCGTCTCAGGCCCCAGGAGCTGGGATTGGCCGCGTCGGTTGGCGTGTCACGGCTCCAGGTGGTGCGCCGCCTGCGCGTCGCGATCTTCTCCAGCGGCGACGAGCTCGTGCAGCCCGGTGAGCCCCTGCCCCCCGGGGCCATCTACAACTCCAACCGCTTCACTCTGCAGGGACTCCTGTCGGCGCTCGGCTGCGAGACCATCGATCTCGGCAGCGTCGAGGACACCCTCGAGGCCACGGAGAGGGCCCTGGTGGACGCAGCCGACGACGCCGACGTGGTCGTGACCAGCGGCGGCATGTCCGTCGGCGAGGAGGACCACGTGAAGCAGGCGCTGGAGCGCGCCGGGGATCTCGAGATGTGGAAGGTCGCCGTCAAGCCAGGCAAGCCGCTCGCCTACGGCCGCATTCACGGGGCTGACTTCCTCGGTCTGCCGGGCAACCCGGTCTCGACCCTGGTCACCTTCTGCCTCTTCGTGCGTCCCTTCCTGCTCCGTCGCCAGGGCGTCTCCCGGGTTCTCCCGAGCGCGCTCCCGGTGCCGGCGGCCTTTCGCTGGCAGCGCCCCGGGAGGCGGCGGGAGTACGTGCGCGCGCGCCTGGAAGATGGCGCAGAGGGGCTCCGGGTCGACATCTATCCGAAGCAGGGTTCCGACGTGCTGACCTCCACCGTGTGGGCGGACGGTCTCGTGGAGATCCGCGAGGGTGAGACCATCGAGGCGGGGGACCCGGTGCCTTATTATCCCTTCGCCGAGCTGCTCGCTTGAGCCGGCGGCCAGAGCCATGAGCATCGACTCTCCCGTTCGCATCCAGACCGAGGCCTTCGACGTCACCGGCGTTATCGACGCCATGCGGACGGGCAATCCCGCCATCGGTGCCATCGCGACCTTTATCGGCCTGGTGCGGGATCTCAACGACGGCGCCGACGTGGCCACCATGACCCTGGAGCACTATCCGGGCATGACGGAGAAGGCCCTCGAAGCCATCGTCACCGAGGCCCGGGAGCGCTGGGATCTCATCGACGTGGCGGTGGTGCACCGGGTGGGGGAGCTGCACCCCACGGACCCCATCGTCCTCGTCGCCGTGGCGAGCGCCCACCGGGGCGAGGCCTTCCAGGCCTGTGAGTTCATCATGGACTACCTGAAGACCCGGGCGCCCTTCTGGAAGAAGGAAGAAGGTTCCCAGGGCGGCACCTGGGTGGCATCCCGGGACAGCGATACCGACGCCGCCCGCCGCTGGAAGGGCTGATCGCCCGCAAAAGCCCCGATTCCGGGCATCTCCGAGGTCATTGTGCAGAGCACAAAAAAGTGGTTGACAGGGGCTGCCGGCCGGGCTATGTTGCGTTGCACAAATTGATGCATCGCACAATTGCCTGATTTTCGGAACATGGCCCACAGGGTTGGGCACGAGAGGTAGCAATCATGGACAAAGCCGTAAACAACGTCTTCGAGAACGTCACCGAGGCCCACCAGAAGGCGGTGGACGCCCTCATGGGTTTCAACAAGATCGCCGTGCGCACCCAGGGCCTCCTGGCCGGCCAGCAGCTGGCCGCCATGGAGAAGGTCTTCGATGCCGGCAGCCGGAACCTGCAGCTGGTCACCGAGACCCGGGATCCCCGGGAGCTGGTGAGCCGCCAGACCGAAGTCGCCGTGGAGCTCGGCGAGAAGCTGGTCGCCGTCGCCCAGGAGGCGATGGAGATCCAGGCCCAGGCTCGCGACGAGGT
Organism: uncultured Gammaproteobacteria bacterium; assembly: GCA_965364645.1. GTDB lineage: Bacteria > Pseudomonadota > Gammaproteobacteria > HK1 > HK1 > JAABYT01. The sequence continues at coordinate 2,212 of CBDTYP010000293.1, forward strand.
CGCCGCCATGGTCGAGGACGGCCTCAAGGCCGCCAACGTCCCCATGGCCGACATGGTGCCCGCGATGGTCAAGGCCACGAAGGCCGCTCCGAAGACCGCCAAGAAGGCTGCTTGATAATCCCCTGTCGAGCATGCCCCTGACTTGGGCAAGAGAAAAAGGGCGCCATCGGCGCCCTTTTTTTTGCCATGGATTTCGCGCGGATCCTGGCGATCCTCTCGGGCATTCGCGCGCTTCGTTTGTCGTTGACACCCGCTTCCGCGGAAGCGTTTGTTAAATGAGAGTCATTATCGCCATGTTTAATGGGCGGGGCGAAAAAAAAGGGCACCACTGGTGCCCTTTCTTCGTCGATGTCGCGACATCTAGTACATGTGCTGTCCGCCGTTGATCGACAGCGTCGAGCCGGTGACGAAGCCGGCGTCGTCGGCGATCAGGAACAGCACCGCGCGTGCAATCTCCTCCGCATGGCCGAGCCGGCCCACGGGGATGGTCGCGATGATCTTCTCCAGCACCTTCTCCGGCACGGCGCGCACCATGTCGGTGTCGATGTAGCCGGGGGCGATGGCGTTCACGGTGATGCCCTTGGTAGCGCCCTCCAGGGCGAGCGCCTTGGTGAAGCCGTGGATGCCCGACTTGGCCGCGGCGTAGTTCGCCTGACCGTACTGGCCGGCCTGACCGTTCACCGAGCCGATGTTGACGACGCGGCCGAAGCCACGCTCACGCATACCTTCAATGACGCAGTGGCACATGTTGAAGCACGAGCTCAGGTTGGTCTGGATGACGCTGTTCCACTGATCGAAGGACATGCGGTGCAGCGTGCCGTCCCGGGTAATGCCGGCGTTGTTGATGAGGACATCCACCGGACCGAGGTCCGCGGCTATCTTCTCCACCGCTTCCGCGCACTGCTCGTAGTTCGAGACGTCGAACTTGTAAGCGGCGATGTCGTGCTTGTCGGAGAAGCGCTTGGCCGCATCGTCGTTGCCGGCGTAGGTCGCCGCTACCTTGTATCCGGCGTCCCGCAGGCCCACGGAGATGGCTTCGCCGATGCCGCGTGTTCCGCCTGTCACAATTGCTACGCGTGACATTGTCTATTACTCCTTAGTGGTTCTTTCGTTGCGCGAGTCAGTCGCGCTCCACGCACATGGCGATGCCCATGCCGCCGCCGATGCACAGGGTCGCAAGACCCTTCTTCGCGTCCCGCTCCTGCATGCCGTAGAGGAGGGTGGTGAGCACCCGCGCTCCCGACGCGCCGACGGGATGGCCCAGCGCGATGGCGCCGCCCTTCACGTTGACCTTGTCCGTGTCCCAGCCGAGGTCCTTGTTGACCGCACAGGCCTGCGCGGCGAAGGCTTCGTTGGCCTCGATGAGATCCAGATCGCCCACGCTCCAGCCGGCCTTCTCCAGCGCCGCGCGGCTCGCGGGGATGGGGCCGCTGCCCATGATGGCGGGGTCGACGCCGGCGGTGGCCCAGGAGACGATGCGGGCCATCGGCTTGATGCCCCGCTTCTCGGCTTCTTCCGCGCTCATGAGCACGAGCGCCGCGCCGCCGTCGTTGATGCCGGACGCGTTGCCGGCGGTGACGGTGCCTTCCCGGTCGAAGGCCGGGCGAAGACCCGAGAGGCCTTCCGCGGTGACCCCCTGCTTGGGGTACTCGTCGGTGTCCACCACGGTCTCGCCGCGGCGGGTCTTGATGGTGACCGGCGTGAGCTCGGCGTCGAAGGCGCCGGACTTCTGGGCCTCCTCGGCCTTCTGCTGGGAGCGGGCGGCGAAGGCATCCTGCTCCTCGCGGGTGATCTGCCACTTCTCGGCCACGTTCTCGGCGGTGTTGCCCATGTGATAGCCGTTGAAGGCATCGAAGAGGCCGTCCTTGAGCATGGTGTCCATGAGCTGGGTGTCGCCCATCTTCTGGCCGTTCCTGAGGTGCACGCAATGAGGCGCCTGGCTCATGCTCTCCTGGCCGCCGGCGACCACGATGTCGCTGTCGCCGACCTTGATGGCCTGATACCCGAGGGCCACGGCCCGCAGCCCCGAGCCACAGAGCTGGTTGATGTTGTAGGCGGTCTTCTCCACCGGGATGCCGGCGCCGACGGCCGCCTGGCGGG
>CBDTYP010000294.1:0-4309 GCA_965364645.1 uncultured Gammaproteobacteria bacterium
CGCTCGGCACGTTGGGCTTCGCTGCGCTCAGCACCAACCTACGAAGACGACGAAGACGCAAACACGTGAGTTTCCGGGCGCCGTGCCGGGGTTACAGATTTATTTCCGGCTCCGTGCCCTGGCGCAGGCGTTGGATATTGCCCCGGTGGCGATACACGAGCAGCGCCGCGATTATCGCCAGGCCCAGGACATACGCGGGCTCCCGGATAAAGACCAACGCGAACAACGGCGCCGCCACCGCGGCGGCCATCGAGGCCAGGGAGGCATAGCGGGTGGCCAGCGCCGCCAGGGCCCAGACGGCGCACATGAACAGTGCCACCGGGTAGACCAGGGCGCCGACGGCACCGAAGGCGGTGGCGACTCCCTTGCCGCCCTTGAAGCCGAAGAACACCGGATACATGTGACCGACCACGGCGGCCACCGCTGTCGCCGCGAGTATCGCGGGAGAGTCCGTGAGCAGGTGGGCGAGCAGGACCGGAACGACACCTTTGAGCACGTCGCCGGCGAGGGTCAGCGCCGCGGCCTTCTTGCCGCCCAGGCGCAACACGTTGGTGGCGCCCGGGTTGCCCGAACCGCCCTCGCGGGGGTCCGGGAGCTTCATGATCCGGCAGACGATGACCGCCGATGCCAGGGAGCCGCACAGATAGCCGATCACGGGGAGCACGATGCCGAGAATATTGTTCATATAATTCCAGCACTCCCCCGGAGAGTCACCCCGGGGAACCACGTCCGGGGCGGTTCGTCACACCGTCTAGGATTATGGTTAATAATTTCCGCCCGCGCACTGGGAACCAGGGCGCCCGGGGAGCGATAGAGGAGCGAGCATCGGCCAGTGGATATCATCTATATAAATGATCTGCGGATTGAAGCGGTTATCGGCATATTCGACTGGGAACGCAAGATCAAGCAGACGGTAGTCCTGGACATCGAGATGGCCGGCGACTGCCGCAAGGCCGCGGCGAACGACAGCGTCGAAGACACGGTGAACTACAAGTCCGTGGCCAAGCGGCTGATCGCCTTCGTCGGCGATAGCGAGTACCAGCTCGTGGAGACGCTCGCGGAGCGTTGCGCGGAGATCGTGGTGAATGAATTTCAGGTGCCCTGGGTGAAGCTGCGCGTCAACAAGCAGGGCGCGCTGCGCGGCGCACGGGACGTGGGCGTCATCATCGAGCGCGGCGAGCGAACCTGATGGAAAGGGTCTTCGTCAGCATCGGGTCGAACGTGGATCGCGAGCGACACATCGGAATCGCCATCTCGTCGCTGCGCGATCGCTTCGGCGAGTTGGAGCTCTCGAGCGTCTACGAGAGTGCGGCGGTGGGTTTCAACGGCGACCCCTTCTTCAACCTCGTCGCCGGGTTCGACTCCGACGCGGACCCCGCGGACATCGTGTCCACGCTGCATGAGATCGAGCACCGCTGCGGCCGGGAGCGGGATGCCGAGCGTTTCGGGCCACGAACGATGGACATCGATCTGCTGCTCTTCGGCGACCGTGTCGTGCGGGACGGCGACATGACCATTCCCCGCGACGACGTGAGCTCCCAGTCCTATGTCCTCTGCCCGTTGGCCGAGATCGCCGGGGAGCGCCGGCATCCCGTGAGCGGAGAGACGCTGGCGGCCATGTGGGCGCGACTGGCCGAGCGGGCACAGCCCCTGCGCCGGGTGGACATCCATTCCCCGGACATGGCGCGGAACTGAGAGATGAACTTTTGCAGTCACTGCGCATCCCCGGTGACGAGCCGCGTCCCGCCCGGCGACGATCGGCCGCGGCACGTCTGCGACAGCTGCGGTACGATCTTCTACAGCAATCCGAAGATCGTCGCGGGCTGCATACCGGTGTGGGAGGAACAGCTGCTTCTCTGTCGCCGCGCCATCGAGCCCCGCAGCGGGCTCTGGACTCTGCCGGCGGGATTCATGGAGAACGGCGAGTCGACCGCCCAGGCGGCGGCGCGGGAGACCCTGGAAGAAGCCAACGCCCGGGTCGAGATGGGCAAGCTGTTCGCCTACCTGAACATCCCCACCTTGAACCAGGTCTATGTCATCTTCCTCGCCGAGCTCCTGGACCTGGAATTCTATGCCGGCGCGGAGAGTCTCGAGGTGCGCCTGTTCAACGAGGACGAGATCCCCTGGGACGCTATCGCCTTCCCGTCCATCGAGCGCGCGCTCCGCCTGTACTACGAAGACCGCCGCGGCGAGAGCTTCGGCACACACATGGCAGACATCGAGCGGCGCCGACGCTGATCGGCACCGCTCTCTGAGATCTCCCGCCGTCAGCCGATGGCGCGGCCGCCGTCGACCTTTATGACCTGCCCGGTGACGTAATGCGCATCCTCGACCAGGTAGTGGACCACGTCGCCGATGTCGGCGGGATCACCGGTGCGCCCCATCGGGATCCCGGCCAGCACGCCTGCGCGAACTGCCTCGTCGGGCTCGGTCTCCGGCCACAGGATGGCCCCGGGGGCGACGGCGTTGACGCGCACGTCCGGGGCGAGATCCACGGCCAGAGCCCGGGTGAGCATGATGAGCCCCGCCTTGGCCGGGCAATAGACCCCGTGGTCGGCGATGGGTTTGATGCCGTAGATATCCGCGATGTTGACGATGCATCCCCCGGTCCGTCTGAGATGCGGCGCCGCGGCCTGGGAGAGGAAGAGCGGCGCTCTCAGGTTCGTGCCCATCAGATCCTCGTAGGCGGCTTCGTCGATGCCGCCGAGCGGCGTGGCGAAATAGCTCGATGCGTTGTTCACGAGGACGTCCAGGCGGGTGAAGGTATCCGCCACGGAGTCCACGAGCTCGCGCAGCGCGGCGATGTCGCGCAGATCTGCCTCGAAGGCCCGGGCGCAGTCGGGGCGTGCCGCGTTCAGCGTGTCGCAGAGGACGCGCGCGTCGTCCCGGGACGTCCTGTAGTGGACGGCGACGTTCATCCCGCCGGCGTGCAGGCGGCGGGTGATCGCGGCGCCGATGCGGCGGGCGCCCCCGGTGACGAGCGCGACCTTCGTCTGCCGCGCTGCGGATCCCTTTCCCATGGTAGAACTCGACGGGTCGGCATGAAGAAGGGAAGATTGTAGATCGTGTTGGCCGGTGGATGCGGTATATGAGGACTTACCCTTGAGCGTGGCCCCGCCGGGGGTGGCAGGCGACCCGGCCCTGGCCGTCATGGTGCATGCCGCCATCGACGAGGCGGGGGGCGCCATCAGCTTCGCCGACTACATGGATCTGGCGTTGTTCGCGCCGGAGCTCGGCTACTACAGCGCAGGGACCGCCCGCTTCGACGCCGGCGGCGATTTCGTCACGGCGCCGGAGTCGTCGCCCCTCTTCGCCCGTTGCGTCGCCCGCCAGGCGGGAGAGGTGCTGGACGCGCTCGGCGGCGGCGATGTCTGCGAGGTGGGCGCCGGCTCGGGGGCGCTGGCGGCCGATCTTCTGGAAGGCCTGGCCGAGGCGGACCGGCTCCCGCGGCGCTACCGCATCGTGGAGCGGAGCCCGGCGCTCCGGGAACGCCAGCGCGAGCTGCTCGGGTCCCGGGACAGGGCGGTTTTCGCGCGCGTGGAGTGGTGCGACGCGCTCCCGTACGAGATCCGCGGCGTCGTGGTGGGCAACGAGGTCCTCGACGCGATGCCGGCGCATCGCTTCCGTATGCGGGACGGGGTACTCAAGGAGTGCCGTGTTGCCAGCCATGGCGAAGGTTTCCGGTGGGTCGAGGCCGATTGTGCGGGGAGCGTCCTCGCGGGCCACGCCGAGAGCGTACTCGGCACCCTGGATCACACGCTCCCGGACGGCTACACCTCGGAGCTCGCGCCGGCGCGTCAGGCCTTCGTCACGCGCCTCGGGGCATGTCTCGAGGCGGGCGCGGCGCTGCTCTTCGACTATGGCTACGCTCGCGACGAGTATTATCATCCTCAGCGATCCAGCGGCACGTTGCGCTGTTTCCATCGCCACCGCGCCCACGAGGATCCGCTGATCCTCACAGGCCTTCAGGACATCTCTGTGCACGTGGACTTCACTGCCATTGCCGAGGCCGCCGTGGCCGGCGATCTCGAGGTCTCGGGCTTTACGACCCAGGCCGAGTTTCTGCTCGCGACCGGGCTGCTGGACGCATGCCTCGACGCGGACCCGGCGAGCCGCCGCTACGCTGAGTTGACCGCCCAGATCAAGCGGCTTACCTTGCCGAGCCAGATGGGGGAGGCCGTCAAGGTGATGGCGTTGACGCGCAATTTCGACAGAGCAATGACGGGCTTCTCAGGACGCGACCTGCGCGGCCGCCTATAGCACGTACAACGAGATGCACCGCTAGTGGATTGGATTCAGGTCGTCGTCC
>CBDTYP010000295.1:0-4272 GCA_965364645.1 uncultured Gammaproteobacteria bacterium
GTCGCTGGAACCGCGTACGAAGTTGATGCTGCTGCTCTTTCAGACGCTGAAGTAGAATTCTCGTTGGGCTTCGCTGCGCTCAGCCCAACCTACAAGATCGTGCTCGACTGCATCCCGTAGGTTGGGCTGAGCGCAGCGAAGCCCAACATCCGAGAGCTAGATATCCTGATCGACCCCCGCCGAGGCCTGACCCTGCACGGTGAAGAACGATGGCGATCTCGGTTGCTCCGGCAACTCGATGTCCGACTGCGTCAGCCGCGCAACCCGGGTGCGCTCGCCGCGTACGATAGTGCCCTCCAGATCGCTCGGCATCGGATTTCGGGCAAGAGGAAAGGCATCCGCCGCCGTATAGACGCAGATAAAGAGGCCCCTCGGTGTCGTGCTGCAGTTGGCCTCCGAGCCGTGCACCAGGCGCGTGTGCATCAAGCACACGTCGCCGGCCTTACCCGTCGCCGGCACCTCGTCTTTCTTCAGCGCCTGCTCTTCCTCCGGGTTCAGGAATCCCGTGAACGCCGCACCGTCGAACAAAGAATACTGCGGCCCCCGGTGAGACCCCGGCACCACCATGAGACAACCGTTGTCCTCGGTCACGTCGTCCAGCATCAGCAGCGCGGTGACTATGTCGTCGTTGGTGTGCGGCGTGTAGGAGAAGTCCTGATGATAGCGAACCACGGTATGGGCACCGGGCAGCTTCAGGTTTATTTTGCAGTGATGATACTTGAGGTTGGGCCCGATGAGATCCGCGACCATGTCCAGCATGGATGAATCCCGCATCACCTCGCTGTAGTGCGCGCTGATCTCGCTCGGATTGTTTATGCGACGCAGCGCCGGCCGTTCCGCGCAGTGCTCCCCGCCCATATCGAATCGAGGCCGCCCGTCCACCGTGGGCTCGCCGAATGGTGCGTCGTGGGCGCGGCTCGCCTCCACCCAGTCGTGCACGTCGTCCCGCAGGCGGCGGAGCTGTTCCGCGGACACCGCATTCTGCGCGACGATGTAGCCGTCTCGCCAGAAGTCGTCGATCTGCCTTTCCGTCAACGTCGTCATCAATTCATTCCCAGCTTGCGCATGATGCGGGCGACGTTCTTGCGGATGTCTGGCAGGTGCGCGATGCTGGCGCACGATCTCAGGTAGTCGTTGACCGGCTGCACCGGATGGCCGCCGAAGGCCTTGCCCGGCTCGTCGATGTCCTTGAACAACGACGTCAGCGCGGTGAACTGCATATTGCTGCCGACATTGATGTGATCGCTGATGCCGGTGCGGCCGCCGAACACGTTATTGTCGCCGATGGAGACGGTTCCCGCGGCGATGAAATCGGCGACCATGAGGCAATTCTTCCCCACTTTTATGTTGTGCGCGAGATGACAGTGATTGTCGATCTTGGTGCCCCGCCCGATCACGGAATCCGTGAAGTGCCCGCGATCGATCGTGACGCCGGCGCCCACGTGGACGTCGTCCTCCAGCACCAACCGGCCGTAGTGGACGTGCCGGTAGTGATTGAAGCTCTGATCGTGGGCATATCCGAACCCCTCGGTTCCCAGCGATGTGGTCGCGTGGATCTCACAGCGCTCACCGATGATCGTCCCGTGGGCGACGAACACGTTGCCGTGGATGTGGGTGCCGTCGCCGATGACGGCGCCGGTCTCGATGGTCGTGTTCGGCCCGATGATGCACGAGGCGCCGATGCGCACACCCGCCCCGATGACGGCGTTGGGTCCGATGATGGCGTCCTCTGCAACCTCGGCGGCGTCGGAAACCACCGCCGACGGGTGAACGCGACTGCCATCGAATCCCTGCCGGTAGACCGTTACCGGGAAAAACGCCCGCGCCACGAGGGCGAGGGCGAGCTCGGGGCTGGGGCTCTTCACTATGGCCTGGCCGGCGCCCGCGAGCGCCTCGTGCTCCGCGTCGCCCTCGCCGACCACCAGGACGGCCGCCGGGCCGCCGACCGCCGCTTCGATGAGCCGGCGGTCGTTGAGAAACAGTATGCAGCCGGACTCCGGTGCCGACGGCGCGCAGGGACGCGACACCTCGACACAAGTGTCACCGCGCACCGGCTGGAGGAGCTCGGGGAACTTCTCGATGATGTCTGCAAGCTTTACCGTCATGTCGTCTCCCCCGGGGTTCATGGCCCGATGCTCGTTGCCCGACGCTCATTACAATCAGGCGCCCGGCAATGGTCCCGGAGCGGCGAGCACGAATCAAGGACCGCGGCTATCGATGCACGACGCTCCCCGCCCGTGCCGGGAGCCGGTAGAATCACTATCCCACCCAACGCAGAAGAGACCGATGCCCTACTACCCCACGCGAGACGACTGGGAGACCACCGATGCCGCCGATGCCGGTATGGATGGAGAGCGACTGGCCGAGGCGACGGCCTTCGCCGAGGATGCGGAGACTGACTGGCCCCGGGATCTCTCCAAGGGACTGGCCGCCGGCACCAATACCCACGAGCCACCGCCCTGGAACAAGGTGCTGGGTCCGACGAAGGACCGCGGCAGCCCCAACGGGCTGATCCTCCGGGGCGGGCGCATCGTCGCCGAATGGGGCGACACGGGGCGCTGCGACATGACCTTCAGCATCGCCAAGAGCTACCTGTCCATCCTTGCCGGGGTTGCGGCGGCCCAGGGGTTGATCCGGGACGTGGACGATCCCGTCCGGGACTACGCCCTCGACGACGGCTTCGACTCGGACCAGAACCGCACGATTACGTGGCGGCACCTGCTGCAGCAGACCAGCGAGTGGGAGGGAACCCTCTGGGACAAGCCCGATCTGGTGGACCGCAACCGCCAGGTGGGCCCGGGTTCGGACAACTCCCGCAAGGGCACCCACCGGGATCTGCAGCCGCCGGGCAGCTTCTGGGAGTACAACGACGTGCGCGTGAATCGCCTCAGCCTCAGCCTGCTGCAGGTGTTCCGGCGTCCCCTGCCGGAGGTACTGGCCGAGACCATCATGGGCCCCATCGGCGCGAGCGACACCTGGGAGTGGCACGCCTACAGCAACGCGCGCTTCACCATCGACGACGAAGAAATGCCGTCCGTGCCCGGCGGCGCCCACTGGGGCGGCGGTATCTTCATCTCGAGCCGCGATCATGCCCGGGTCGGACTGATGATGGCCCGGGGCGGGCGCTGGAACGACCAGCAGGTGCTGCCGGGCACGTGGGTCGACGCGTCCCGCACATCCTGTCCCATCAACGCCGAGTACGGTTATCTCTGGTGGCTCAATCCCGGCGGAATCCACTATGACCAGGCGCCCGACTCGAGCTACTTCGCCATCGGCGCGGGGCAGAGCACGATCTGGATCGATCCCGAGCTCGACCTCGTCATGGTGAGCCGGTGGAACGACCAGGAGAAGGTCAACGGGATCATCGGGCGGGTGATGGGGAGCCTCGCGGCGCCGGCTCGTGATCGGGAGGCCCTCGCCGGAGAGAACGCGGGTCGATGACACGATCGCCGGATCTGAACGGGGACTTCTCGAAGACCGTGGTCATCGACACCGCCGCCATGGAGTGGCAGGCGAGCCCCGGTGCGGGCGTGTGGCGCAAGCGTCTCGAGCTCCGCGGCGGCGCCGAGAGCGGCCGGGTGACATCCATCGTGCGATACGATCCGGGCAGCCGCTTTCCTTCCCACCCGCATCCCGACGGCGAGGAGATCCTCGTGCTGGAAGGTACCTTCGCCGACGAGCACGGCACCTACCCCGCCGGGACCTACCTGCTCAACCCGGAGGGCTTCAGCCACGCGCCGCGCTCCGACGAAGGCTGCGTGCTGCTGGTGAAGCTGCGCCAGTACCCCGGTCCCGATCGCGGCCATCGGGTCGTGGACAGCCGCGGCGCCGACTGGCAGGAAGGGGGGACACCCGGGCGCGGGGTGCTCTCCCTCTACGACGATCCCGGTCACCCGGAGAAAATGCGCCTCGTCCGGCTCGGCCCGGGCACGACGGTCCCCGAGCACGATCATCCGGGCGGCGAAGAAGTCTATGTCATCGATGGCGAGATCGCCGACGGAGACGGGACTTACGGAACGGGAAGCTGGATGCGCTTCCCCGACGGCAGCCGGCACCAACCCTACAGCGACACGGGTTGCACCCTCTACGTCAAGGTGGGGCATCTCCCGGGCCGCTGACGGCGGACTCCGCCGCCTCGATTCCGAAGAAGCGCCGCGCGCTTTTCGTCGTGGCCTCGGCGAGAACACGGGGATCGTCGCCCCGGCAGGCGGCGACGCTTTCCAGAACATGCGCGAGATGCATGGGCTCGTTACGGCGGCTCTTCGGGCGCGG
>CBDTYP010000296.1:0-4268 GCA_965364645.1 uncultured Gammaproteobacteria bacterium
GCCGACTATGGCGCCGTAATCAACTCTCAGGGCTTCAGCAGCCTGATCGAGAAGCTGAAAAAGCAGATCGCGGAATTCGAATCCGGGAAGTAGTCACCAGTTAGCGCGGTCAGGGACAGCATGGCGAAAACGATCCTCGGAAGCCGCCTCTGCGTCCTCGCGCTGCTCGGCCTGTTCGTCATCGTGGGCTCCGGTTGCGTCAGCATTCCGGGCGAGCCCGATCCGAACGATCCCTGGGAACCATTCAATCGGAGCATGTACGACTTCAATGACGGCATCGACAGGGGCATTATCGCTCCGATCGCAGACGCGTATCTCAAGCTTCCCGCCGGCGGGCGCGGTGCGATTCACAACTTCTTCGTCAATCTCGGCTATCCGACGACCGTCATCAATCAGTTTCTGCAGGGAAAGTTCGAGCGCGGAATGGACGATGCCATGCGCTTCGTGTTCAACACCACCTTCGGGCTTCTCGGTTTTATCGACTTCGCTGGAGGGGTCGGGTTCGCCCGACACGACGAGGACTTCGGCCAGACCTTTGCCGTGTGGGGCCTTCCTCCGGGGAACTTCCTCACGTTGCCGATACTCGGTCCGCAGACAGTGCGTAGCACGGTCGGTTGGCCGCTGGACTTCATCAGCAAGCCGCTACGGTGGATCGAGACGCCCGGCGAGTTCTGGTTTCTCGTGGGCCTCAATGTCGTCGATACCAGGGCGCGATTGGCGCCGGCGATCCGGCTGCGTGACGAAACGGCCTTCGATCCCTACATTTTCACGCGCGAAGCGTTCCTCCAACAGCGCTTGAATCTCATTCACGACGGTAACCCACCGCTGAAGGACCTGGAGGATCTGGATCTTCTCGAGGAAGAGCAGTTGCTCGAAGAGGAAGAGGCCGAAGGGAACGTGAATTAGGCGGTCCCGGTAAGGCAGGAATGGGGTTTCTTTAGTGCCAATTCCGCCGTGCAAAAGTGTGACGGGGCTCACATATCGCGCTGACGGCGAAAGGTAGCTTCATCTCGATTACAATACATTACGTGTGACCGGTCCGTTCACGGCCGGTAGTGAGTATTTCGAGACTGCCGAGGGGGTAGAGCCGCGTGTCTGCGAGCTCCGCGATGCATGATATGGACGGCGCCGGGAGCGCGAGCTCCCGACAGGAGCGTCGCCGCCACCCACGCTATCCACTGAGGGTTGCCGCGCGCCTCGCCCTGCCCGATGGGGAAACCCGTTCCTGCCGCATCGAGGACTTCGGCGCCGGCGGCCTGTTCGTCGCGCTCGAGAAAGCGGGCAGCGTGCCGATGATCGCGGGCGGCAGGCCGCTGGCACGTGACGACAAGGTCGAAGTCCAGTTCTCCGGCGAGCAGGGGCCCTCCGGTCGCGCGCAGCCCGGCGTCGGCATGCGAATAATTTCGGCGCCGGTGGCCCGAGTGTTGCCGAACGGGCTCGGTCTGGTCTTCACCGATCTCGATGCCGCGTCGGTCGATGCCGTGCGCCAGCTCGTGGTGCTCGCGAGGAAGGCTCAGGCACCGGCCAAAGTATCGACCCGGGCGCCGGCGAGCATCGATCCGTCGTCGGTCAAGCCGCCTCCCGTCGTCATAGGCGATGCCATGCACACGGCGCGCTGTCTCCTGTGGCTCGAACATCAGATGAGCTCTACCGATCGCTCGCTCGCGGCCGTCGCCACCATCGCGACCAGCCAGCCGGTGGTGCCACAGGTGGATCCCGCCGCGAGGGAGCTTCTTATCGATGCTCTCGTCATTCTGCAAAGAGCGCCGGAGTTCCTGACGCCGGACGAGAGCGAGCCGCTTGCGCTGCAGGACCGCCTCATGACCACGTGGGAGGCGGCCGGCATCACCGTCACCGAGGCGGATGCCATCGTCGTCGAGATCGTGTCCAGACTACTGGATGCGATGGTCGACGACGCCTTGGTGACGCCCGAGGTCAGATACTGTCTCCGCCGGCTCGCAATCCCGCTGCTCAAGGTCGCGTTACAGGACGGATTCTTCTTCTTCGCGAACGAGGAGCACCCGGCGCGGCGCGTGCTCAATCGCCTGGGTAGCCTGGAGCCGTCGATCATCGGCGCGAGCCGCTGGCACTCCGTGGTCGATCCGCTGGTGAATCAGGTTGTCTCGGAGTCCGATCAGGGCGGCAAGGTGGAAGGATTCGTCCTCCGCCAATCTGTCCTCACCGAGATACTTCCCGAGCTGGACTCGCTTTACGAGGAGCAGTGCCTGCGCTACGACGAGATGGTCGCGAACGTCGTGCGTGAGCACGCGAAGCAGCAGACGCTCCTGGATTCTCTGCGCGCGGCCACGGATGCCTCCGGCCCCGAGGCTCGCGATAACCTGCCGCTCGAGCTGCGGCGTTGGCTCGGTCGTGTCGATCAGCTGCAGGCAGGCGACGTCGTGTACCGGCGGATCGGAGACGGCGAGACCAAGAAGCTCAGCCTCGCCGTCGTGAGCGGCGATGGCGGCAGATTCCTCTTCGTGGATGCCGCCGGCGACAAGGCGGCCACCATGACCAGCCAGGAGCTCGCCATGCAACTGCGCCGCGGCGAGGTCTGGATCATCGACGCCTCGAAGCTTCCGATCGTGGAGCGAGGGCTCTTCGGGATGCTGAACCAGCTGCACGAACGGATCGTGCGCCAGGTCAACGTCGACGAGGCGACCGGCCTGCTCAATCGCAAGGGATTGGAGGCGCGGGTGGGGCATGCGCTCAACGACGCCGTTACGATGGGATCCGAGCACGTGCTCTGTGTGCTGGAGCTGGACCGGCTTGGCGACATCGTGCAGACCTGCGGCGAACAGGTTGCCGGCGAGCTGCTCAGAAACTTCGTGCCGGTGCTGGAAGACAACACGCGCGGGAAAGGTATCGCGGGACGGCTGCAGGCCGGCCGATTCGCCGTCCTGCTCGAGAATTGCACGGTTGACAGCGCCGCCGCGCTGATGGATGCGCTGCGAGTCGTCATGGAAACATCCCAGTGTAAGTGGCACGCGGAACGCTTCCAGCTCACGATCAGCGCGGGACTCGCGCCCATTGACGCCCACGGCGGCAGCGGATCGGCGGTCTTCGAAGCCGCCGGCGCGGCCTACGCGAAGGCCCGCACCGCGGGGGGTAATCGCGTCCAGATTCACGACGTGTCCGAGATGAAGTCCGAGGACGGGACGGTGGCGCGCGAGATGGTGAGGCGCATTCTCGCGGACGGCGGATTGCGGCTGCGCTGCCAGCGCGTGACTCCCATCGGGGCCGATGCCTCCGCGCTGCCGCACTTCGAATTGCTGCTCGGCGTCAAAGACGAGAACGGCGGTGTGGCGTTGCCCGGGGAGTTCCTCCAGAGCGCAGAACGCAATAATCTGATGCACGACGTGGATCTGTGGGTGATGGAGACGGCGCTCCGCTGGATGGCCGAGAATCCCACGCAGGTAGAGCAGGCCGACGGTTATTCGATCAACCTCTCGGGGTTGACCCTGACCGACGACAGGCTGGTGGAACGCGTGAGCCAGATGATCGCGGACTCGGGGGTCTCGCCGGAGAAGATCATATTCGAGGTCACGGAGAGCTCCGCCATCGACTCCATGCCCGTGGCAGTGAACTTCGTGCACGCGCTGAAGGAGTACGGCTGCAGGTTCTCGCTGGACAAGTTCGGTAGCGGCGAGGCCTCCCTCGCACATCTGGAGACGCTGCCTATCGACTTCGTCAAGATCGACGGCTCCCTGGTGCGCGACATTGCCACCGACCCGAGAGATCTGATGGTGGTGCGCTCTCTCAACGAGATCGGCCACTTCCTCGGCCGGAAGACCGTCGCGGAGTGCGTCGAGAGCCAGGAGGTGCTGGTTCGCCTGCGCCAGCTCGGCGTGGACTACGCCCAGGGATTCGATATCGAGGCGCCAATCCCGCTATAGTGATCGACCGGCACGACGATAGGGTCGAAATCTCCAAATGTCTAGAGCCCTGGACTGGCTTACGCGCACGCGGACCGTGCTCACCAAGGCCGCCTTCGTCAATCTACTTTCGCCGCAGCTCGTCGACGACAAATTGTCCATCGAACGGGCTCGCGGACTGTTCGCGCGCTTCGTAGACCAGGTTGAGATCGAAAATCACAATTTCTGCAATCGTGTCTGCTGGTTTTGCCCCAACAGCTTCATCGATCGACGAAGTCAGTTGCGGTTGATGAGCGATGGTGTATACGGAAAGATCGTCGAGGCTCTGACTGAAATCGACTACGATGGAAACCTCACCTGGTCTCGTTATCATGAAGCCCTCGCCGACCACTC
>CBDTYP010000297.1:0-4254 GCA_965364645.1 uncultured Gammaproteobacteria bacterium
GTGTTCATGTCCGGCTGGGGCGTGATGAATCAGGTTGCGGTCAAGGAAGCGGCGGCCGTCAACTTTCCCATGGACCATTTCGTGGGCAACTGGTGGTCCGGTAGCGACGCGGACGTCATTCCGGCCGGTAGCGCATCCAAGGGCTACAAGTCCGCGGCGCTTCATCAGCCCGGTACGGGATTCAGGGTGCACGATGATATTCTCCAGAGGCCGCGAAGAACAACT
Source organism: uncultured Gammaproteobacteria bacterium (assembly GCA_965364645.1). Classification (GTDB taxonomy): domain Bacteria; phylum Pseudomonadota; class Gammaproteobacteria; order HK1; family HK1; genus JAABYT01. The sequence goes on from CBDTYP010000297.1 coordinate 226, forward strand.
TCGGCGAAGTGCTTTACAATCGTGCGGTCCTGAACGCCATGTTCGGTGCGGAAGCGGTGCGCACCGCTCAGGAAAAATACGGCAAGAAGGCCATGACCGGTGAGCAGGTTCGCTGGGGTCTGGAGAACCTCAACATCACCGAAGCGCGCCTTTCGGAGCTCGGCATGACCGACTTCACTCACCCCGTGAAGGTGAGCTGCGCCGATCACGAGGGTGGTAACCCCATCCTCATCCAGCAGTGGGATGGCCAGCAATGGAAGATCGTCAGCGACTGGATCCCGGTGATGCGTGACGTGGTGCGACCGATGATCGAGGAAGCGGCCATGTCGTATGCCAAGGAGAACAATATCACTCCACGCAACTGCAGCTGATTTCGGACGTGATGTGACGGCGAATGGCTGTGGCCGAGAAAAGCAACGACGCACCGCTGCTCGCCGTCAACAACATCGAGGTGATTTACAATCACGTCATCCTGGTGTTGAAAGGTGTATCGCTTGAAGTTCCCGAGGGGGGCATCGTTGCCCTCCTCGGGGGCAACGGCGCCGGTAAGACCACCACGCTGAAGGCCATCTCCAATCTCCTCAAGTCCGAGCGTGGCGACGTCACCAAGGGTTCCATCGAGTTCAAGGGCGACCGCACCGACAAGCTGACGCCCTCGGAGCTCGTGCAGATGGGCGTCGTCCAGGTGATGGAGGGACGCCGCTGCTTCGAGCACCTGACGGTGGAAGAGAACCTGATGACCGGCGCGTATACCCGCAAGGACGGACGCGCCGCCGTCGCCGAAGAGCTCGAGAAGGTCTACCACTACTTTCCAAGGTTGAAGGAACGACGGAGCTCGCAGTCAGGCTATACGTCCGGCGGCGAGCAACAGATGACGGCGCTCGGTCGCGCGCTCATGGCGCGACCGTCGGTCATCCTCCTCGATGAGCCCTCCATGGGGCTCGCGCCACAGTTGGTGGAGGAGATTTTCGAGATCGTGGCGCGGCTCAACCAGGAGCAGGGCGTCACCTTCCTGCTGGCGGAGCAGAACACGAACGTCGCGCTGCGTTTCGCCAAGTACGGTTACATCCTGGAGACCGGCCGGGTCGTCATGGACGGCGAGGCGAAGGCGCTCTCGGAGAACGAGGACGTCAAGGAATTCTACCTGGGCGTCAGCGGCGAGCACCGCAAGAGCTTCCGGGATGTGAAGCACTATCGCCGGCGCAAGCGCTGGCTCGCATAGCCGAACGACCGCGCCCCGCGGATCCCGCCATGCCCGACTACTACGACGAACTCGAGACGCGAAGCCCGGACGCGCGGGAAAGCGCGTTGCTGGAGGCTTTACCCGAGCAGCTGGAGCACGCCAGGCGCAACGCGCCCGCCTACGGCGCGTTGCTCGAAGGGGTGGATACGGCGAGTGTCCGCTCCCGGGAGGCGCTGGCCGCGTTGCCAGTGACCCGCAAGACCGCGCTCATGGAGCGCCAGGCCGACACACCCCCCTTCGGCGGCTACGCGGCGGCCGCGTATCCCGAGATCGCTCACATCTTCGCGTCGCCGGGCCCGATCTTCGAGCCCGAGACCCGCAGGGACGACTACTGGCGCATGGCCCGCGCGCTGTTCGCCGCGGGATGCCGCACGGGCGAGCTCGTGCACAACACGTTCTCCTACCACATGACACCGGCGGGCTTCATGCTGGAGTCCGGCGCCCACGCGCTCCGCTGCCCGGTGTTCGCCGCGGGTGTGGGCCAGACGGAGCAGCAGGTCGAGACCATCGCGTTGCTGAAGCCGACCTTCTACGTGGGGACGCCGTCCTTCCTCAACATCATCCTCGACAAGGCCGCCGAGCTCGGGACCGACGTCTCCAGCATCGGCAAGGGTCTGGTCTCCGGGGAGGCGCTGCCGCCGAGTCTTCGCGAGAGTCTCGCGGACAAGGGCGTCGCGGTGCTGCAATGCTACGCGACGGCGGATCTCGGGCTCATCGCCTACGAGTCCGAGGCCAGGGAAGGCATGATCGTCGACGAGGGTGTGATCGTCGAGATCGTGCGCCCGGGCACCGGCGATCCGGTGGCGCCGGGGGAGGTGGGCGAGGTGGTCGTCACCACGCTGAACCCCGACTACCCGTTGATCCGCTTCGCCACCGGCGATCTATCCGCGCTCATGGAGGGGGTGAGCCCCTGCGGGCGCACCAACCTGCGTATCAAGGGCTGGATGGGGCGGGCCGATCAGACCACCAAGGTCCGCGGCATGTTCGTCCACCCGTCCCAGGTCGCGGCGGTGCTCGCGCGCCACCCCGAGGTGGTCAAGGCGCGGCTCGTGGTGGACAGCGTGGACAACCAGGATCAGATGGCGCTGCACTGTGAGATCGACGGGGCGCCGTCGGAGGCGCTGCGTGAGGCCATCGCCGTTTCTATACGGGATCTCTGCAAGGTGCGGGGTGAGGTTGCCTTCGATGCGGTCGACAGCCTCGCCAACGACGGCAAGGTCATCGACGACGTCAGAACCTACGAGTAGCTCCCGCCCATGGACTACGCGTCCGTCTGCGACAGCGTAAAGGCCAGGGGCCTCGTGCCCCGCGGCGCCTTTCATCCCATCCACGACGACGGCGTGCCCCCGATCGACGACATGAAGGAGGCCGGCACCTTGGTCCTGGTGGGCGTCGCCGGCCGCACCGGCTGGGAAGCATTCCAGGGGTCCGAGGAATCCCGCGAGCCGCCCCATCCCCTCGACCGGTGGAGCCGCCGCGTCGTTTCCGAGCTCGCCGCCGAGCTCGGCGCAGCGCCCCTCTTTCCCTTCGGCGGGCCTCCGTTCCTGCCCTTCCTGCGCTGGGCCAGGCGGGCGGAATCCGTGCATCCCTCGCCTATCGGCCCGCTGATCCATCCGGACTACGGCCTCTGGCACGCGTACCGTGGCGCCCTCGCGTTCCCCGAGGCGATGGCCCTGCCGCCCGGGGACACGCGCCCGAGCCCCTGCGACACCTGTGCCGACAAGCCCTGCCTGTCCACCTGTCCCGTGGCGGCGTTCGGATCCGACGGCTACGACGTCCCCGCCTGCATCGCCCACATCGGCGCCGACGGTGGCCGGGACTGCCTCGCCGGCGGCTGCCTGGCTCGACGCGCCTGCCCGGTGGGCGTAGCCTATCAATACACCCCGGCGCAGATGGCGTTCCACATGGGCGCCTTCCTCGCCGCTAATCGGGGCAAGGCCGGATAGAAACAATTGAAACACTAGCGGCGCAGGGAGTATCACTACGGACATACTCAGGGAGTATCGTGCAATCGTCCGTTTCCCAACGAAAGGGTAGAAAACCATGAGCACAGCACCCGCGGCAGCAAGCAGTAACGAGTTCGTCGATTTCTGGAACGACATCCTCGTACCCAAATTCACCAAGTACCGTCACGTACTCGTCGGCGGTCTGACTCATCACAGCGAAGCGATATTCCCCAAGCTGGAAATCCGCCCGGGCGACAAGGCCGTGGACGTGGGATGCGGCTTCGGCGACACGGCGATTCAGATCGCCGAACGCGTAGGGCCCGAAGGTTCGGTGCTCGGCATCGATTGCTGTGAGGCCTTCCTGGAGTACGGCCGCGCCGACGCGAAGGCCGCCGGCATCGACAACGTGACCTTCGTCGAGGGCGACGTCCAGAACTATCCCTTCGAGCCCGTGCACGACTTCTGCTTCTCGCGCTTCGGCACCCAGTTCTTCGAGAACCCGGTGGCCGGCCTGCGCAGCATGCGCGCGTGCCTGAGGCCCGGCGGCATCATGACCATGATCGTGTGGCGGACCATCGACGACAATCCGTGGCTCGGCATGCCGAAGCAGGTCATCCTCCAGCACCTGCCGCCCCCCGGCGACGACGCGAGGACCTGCGGCCCGGGACCCTTCTCCATGGCCGGCCAGGAGATGGTCACCAAGCAGCTGGAGATCGCGGGTTACGACGAGATCGCGTTCGAGCGGGTCGATGCACCCCTGATGGTGGGTAACTCCGTGGAGGACGCCGTCAACTTCCAGCTGGCCCTCGGCCCCGCCGGCGAGGTGTACCGCGAAGCCGG
>CBDTYP010000298.1:0-4235 GCA_965364645.1 uncultured Gammaproteobacteria bacterium
CGCTGGTGATCTGGTCCGGCGAATTTGGTCGAACGCCGGATGCGCAAAACGGTAACGGTCGCGATCACAACAACAAGGGATTTACCAGCTGGATGGCTGGCGGCGGAGTCAAAGGAGGCATGTCATTTGGGGAAACGGACGAGTTTTCCTACAACATTCAGAGCACCACGGAGAAGATGCACATCCATGACTTCCATGCGACGATGTTGCACCTGCTCGGGTTTGACCACGAGCACGACGAAGAGGCACGGAAGATGGAGGCGATGGAGACGCGCATCCTTTCCGAGCTCGGTTACGACAATCCCTATGAATCACGGGGCATCTCATGAACGCGGATCACGCCGCTGAAGAAAACGGTTCCAGCACGCCGTCCTGGCTATCTCGCCTCAACAAGGTGTTGAGCGGAGAGCCTCAGGATCGCGAACAGCTGATCGACCTGCTGCGAGACTCGGAGAAGCGCAATCTGGTGGACGCGCAGGCGCTCGCCATGATCGAAGGCGTGCTGCAGGTGAGCGAGATGCAGGTGCGGGACATCATGGTGCCCCGTGCCCAGATGGTCGTCGTCAACTCCGACAGCCATCCTGACGACTTCATCGCGTCCGTGACGGAGTCCGGCCACTCGCGCTTCCCGGTTATCGGCGACAGCCGCGACGAGGTGGAGGGGATCCTGTTGGCGAAGGATCTCCTGGGTTACTACGCCCGGGGCGAGGCCCGGGCGTTCGACATGGACGACGCCATGCGACCGGCGGTATTCATCCCGGAGAGTAAGCGGCTGAACGTTTTGTTGCGGGAGTTTCGCGAGAATCGTAATCATATCGCTATCGTGGTGGACGAGTACGGCGGGGTCGCCGGCCTCGTTACCATCGAGGATGTGCTCGAGCAGATCGTCGGGGAGATCGACGATGAGCACGATACGGAGGACGACAGCTTCATCCGTCGCCTCGGCAACGGCGAGTACACCGTGAAAGCGATTACGCCGGTCGAGGATTTCAACGAGAGCTTCAAGACCGATTTCAGTGACGACGAGTTCGACACGATCGGCGGGGTCGTGATCAAGGGATTCGGCCGCCTTCCCAAGCGGGGTGAGACGATGCGTATCGGCGGTGTCACCTTTAAAGTGCTGCGCGCCGACAAGCGTCGCGTACATCTGTTACGCGTGCTGTCGGTGGAAAGAGCCGGCGCCTGATCCGCGCCGTGACCGAACGCGTGGGGCGCGCGAGGCTGGACGGCCGGCTCGGGATCGTCGCATGCATCCTGGCCGGGCTCGCACTGCCGCTTGCCTTCGCTCCCTTCGATTTCTTCCCCCTGGCCCCGTTGTCCGTCGCGGTGCTGTTCATCGTCTGGACCCGGGTCGGCGCGCGCCGCGCCTTTCTCTGCGGCTGGGTGTACGGGCTCGCCTGCTTCGGGTTCGGCGTCTTCTGGATCCACGAGAGCTTTCAGTTCAATCATATCGCCATCGGCTGGGCACTGTTCCTGACCGGCTTACTGGTCGTGTTCCTGGCCCTCTATCCCGCGCTCGTCGGGTACGGAGTGGGTCGCGTGCGGGCCGTGGGCGTGCCCGTCCGGTTGCTCGTGCTGATGCCGGCGGCGTGGGTGCTCGCCGAATGGGTCCGCGGTTGGTTCTTCACCGGCTTCACCTGGCTCCAGTTGGGCTACAGCCAGGTAGGGTCGCCGCTGCAGGGGCTCCTGCCCATCGGGGGCATCTATCTCACGAGCTGGGGGGTGGCCGTGAGCGCCAGTTTGCTGGCCCTCGCCGCCGTCGGCACGGGTACGAGGCGCTGGGGGTGGCTACCGGCACTGGTGCTCCTGTGGGGTGTGTCGGCGGCTCTCGGCACTATCCGGTGGACCGATCCCAGCGGTGACGCGCTCCGGGTCGCGCTCGTGCAGGGCAACGTGCCCCAGGACGAGAAGTGGCTGCCGCGCATGCGAATGCCCACCCTGGAACGCTACCTCGCCCTGACCCGCGCCAACTGGGACGCCGATCTCGTCGTCTGGCCGGAGAGCGCTCTGCCGGGCCTGCGGGACGGGTTCGACGGCTTCGTGGCGCGCCTCGGCGACGAGGCGCGGGCGAACGGCAGTCACGTGATCTTCGGCGTGCCCATACTCGATCGGAGCACGCTCGCGCTCTACAACAGCGTCGTGGCGGTGGGTCACGGGGACGGCCGGGAAGAGATGGTCTATCACAAGCGCCACCTGGTCCCCTTCGGCGAGTACCTGCCCCTGGATGGATTCATCCGTCCGATCACCGAGGCGTTCGGGCTGCCGGTGGCGGACTTCAATCTCGGTCCGATGGACCAACCTCTGCTCGAGGCGGCCGGGCATCGGGTCGGGGTGTCCGTGTGCTACGAGATCGCATTCGGCGGCGAGATCCTCGAGGCGGTGCCGGATGCGGCGGTGCTGGTGACGGTCAGCAACGATGCCTGGTTCGGCACCAGCATCGGCCCCCACCAGCATCTGCAGATCGCCCGCGCCCGCGCCGTCGAGACGGGCCGCTATATGCTGCGCTCCACCAATACCGGCATAACCGCCATCGTGGCCCCCGATGGCGTGATCGAGGCCCAGGCTCCCCAGTTCGAGGTGCAGGTCCTGGCGGGAGAGATCTTTCCCATGGGCGGCACGACACCCTACGGGCGTACGGGCGACACGGTCGTGATAGTCCTCATGGCCCTGATGCTCATCGTACCTGTCGCCATCGCCATCGCCCGGCGCCGCGACGCCCGTGCCTGATGGACGGGACGGTCGTCGGCCTCGGGAGCCTCTTCGCGAGCGCGTTTCTGTCGGCGACACTGCTCCCGGGGGGGTCGGAAGCGGTGCTGGCCTATCTGGCCGGCGATAATCGCTACCACGGACTGACGCTGTTGGCCGTCGCGTCCGCAGGCAACACACTGGGAGGCATGAGCTCGTGGGTCATCGGGCGCCTCGTTCCCACCGGCAAGCTCCAGAATCCGGAGTTGCACCCCGCCGTCGCACGCATCCGCCGCTACGGTAGTCCCGCCCTGTTGCTGTCCTGGGTGCCCATCGTCGGCGATCCGCTGTGTGTCGCCGCGGGATGGCTGCGGGTGTCCTGGTACCGGGCGCTGCTCTTCATCGCCGCGGGCAAGATAGCCCGCTACGCCGTCGTCCTCGCCGTGGCCCGGCAGGCGGCGTCGTGAGATCGCTGCTGCGCTCCGCGCTGTGCGCCGCTTTCTGCGCGGGCGCCGGCGGGTGCGCGGTGACGGCGCCGCCGAACCAGGTGCCCGCCGCGACGAGCGCGCCCGACGTGGCCGCCTGCCGGGCGCTGTTCGGCGCGGTCGATGCACGGGTCGCGGAGGCGGGTGTCGGTGACGCTCAGTTCTCCCGCATCGACGGGTATCCGTACCTGCGCATGGATCGCTTCCTGGACGACCCGTCCATCAAACCCGGGCCGGAGGACGAAGAATTCGAGGCCTGGGTGGAGGCGCTGCGCGCCCGGGATACCGACGCGAGAAGGGTCGAGCTCGCGAATCTGCCGGCCCCCGCGCGGGCCGCCCTCGGTGAGGACGTCGGCGTCCGCCTCGACGCCTGCGCCGGCCTGCTCCTGGGCGCGGAGCTCGAGGAGGCCGAGGATCGGCGGCGCCTTCTTTCCGTGGCGCGGGTGCCTGACGACTACAGCGTCTCCCTGCGGGTGGTCGGGCTGTATCCGTTCACCTCGCTGCCCTTCAATGCCGGCGTCGAGGATCTCCACGAGAGCATGCTGGCGGAGTTCGCCCGGCCCCTCGATGCGCTCCCCGTCGCGGGCCGGCTCCAGCGCTTCGTGCCGCCGGCGCCGGGCGCCACCCTCCCGGCGGCGTCGGTTCGGGAGCTGCTGCGCGGCGCGGTGCGCGACGCCCACGGCGTGCCGGCGTTGTCCGCCGGCGACGTCACGGCGCTCTTCGAAACCTTCGCCCCGACCTACGAGATCGACGTCGCCACCGACGACGATCGCATCGGCGTGCCCTACTGGTCGGAGGATGGTCTCCCGTCGGTGGATGTCCGACGGCCCGCGGTATTCCGCCGCGTATCCTTCGCGCGCGGGGGCGGCGAAACGCTGCTGCAGCTCAACTATTCCGTCTGGTTTCCATCGCGACCTCCCGATGGCGACTTCGATCTCCTGTCGGGAAGGCTCGACGGGATCACCTTCCGCGTAACCCTCGACGGCGGTGGCCGGCCGCTGCTCTACGACTCGATGCACAACTGCGGCTGCTATCATCTTTTCCTGCCGACGACGCGGCTCACCC
>CBDTYP010000299.1:0-4223 GCA_965364645.1 uncultured Gammaproteobacteria bacterium
AGCTGCTCGATGTCGTGAAAGTGCAGACCCGTGGTTGGCTCATCGAGGATATACAGCGTCTTGCCGGTGTCCCGTTTGGAGAGCTCCCGCGCGAGCTTCACCCGCTGCGCCTCGCCGCCCGAAAGCGTCGTCGCGCGCTGCCCGAGCCGGATATAGGAGAGCCCCACGTCTATGAGGGTCCTGAGCTTGCGCGCGAGCGCCGGCACGGCGTGGAAGAATTCGTGAGCCTCCTCCACTGTCAGGTCCAGCACTTCGTGGATGTTCTTGCCCTTGTAGCGAATATCCAACGTCTCGCGATTGTAGCGTTTGCCCTTGCATAGGTCGCAGGGCACGTAGATGTCCGGGAGGAAGTGCATCTCCACCTTGATGACGCCGTCGCCGCTGCACGCCTCGCAGCGTCCGCCGCGCACGTTGAAGCTGAATCGCCCGGGGCCGTAGCCGCGGGAGCGCGCCTCGGGAGTCGCGGCGAAGAGCTCGCGCACCGGAGTGAAGAGACCGGTGTAGGTGGCTGGGTTGGATCGCGGCGTGCGCCCGATGGGACTCTGATCGATGTCCACGACCTTATCGAGAAGCCGTAGCCCCTCGACGCTCTCGTAGGGCGCCGGGTCGGTATTGGCGTCGTTCAGCTCCCGGGCGGCGATTCGATACAGGGTGTCGTTGACCAGCGTCGATTTGCCCGATCCGGAGACGCCGGTGATGCAGGTCATGAGACCCAGCGGCAGCTCGAGGTGCACGTCTTTCAGGTTGTTGCCCCGCGCGCCGCGAAGATGCAGCACGCGATTCTCGTCGACGGTTGTGCGCGACGCCGGCACCGATATCTGGCGCCGGCCGCTGATGTATTGCCCGGTGAGCGACGCCGAGTCCGAGGCGACCACGTCCGGCGCGCCCTGGGCGACGACGCGCCCGCCGTGGGCGCCCGCTCCCGGTCCCATGTCGACCACGTAGTCCGCGCTGTGAATCGCCTCCTCGTCGTGCTCGACCACGATGACCGTGTTGCCCATGTCGCGCAGGCTTATTAGCGTATCGAGCAGCCTGCGATTGTCTCGCTGGTGCAGGCCGATGGAGGGTTCGTCGAGCACGTACATGACACCGACCAGCCCAGCGCCGATCTGGCTCGCGAGCCGAATGCGCTGCGCCTCACCTCCGGAGAGCGTGTCGGCGGAGCGATCAAGCGCCAAGTAGTCGAGCCCTACGTCGATCAGGAACTGGAGGCGCTGATTGATCTCTTTCAGGATGCGCGCGGCGATCTCCCCGCGATACCCGGGCAGCTCCAGATCGGCGAGGAAATCCCGTGCGCGGCCCACGGGCTTCGCGGTGATCGTGGGCAGGGAGTGATCTCCCAGGAAAACGTTCCGCGCATACTCGTTCAAGCGCGCGCCGCCGCATGCCTCGCAGGGCTTGTTGCCGAGATACTTGGCGAGCTCCTCGCGCACGACGCTGGACTCGGTCTCCCGGTAGCGCCGCTCCATATTCGGGATGACGCCTTCGAAGGGATGCACCCGCTCGTAATCGTTGCGCCCGTCCCGGAGATACGTGAACCGGATTTCGTCGGTGCCGCTGCCGTAGAGGATGACCTGCTGCACCTTCTCCGGCAGGTGCTCGAACGGCTGGTCGAGATCGAAGTCGTAGTGACCCGCGAGCCCCTGGATGAGCTGGAAGTAGTAGGCGTTGCGGCGATCCCAGCCGCGAATGGCGCCCCCCGGCAGACTCAGCTCTGCATGGTGCACGACCCGCGCCGGGTCGAAGAAGGTGCTGACGCCGAGGCCGTCGCAGGACGGGCAGGCGCCAGCGGGATTATTGAACGAGAAGATGCGCGGCTCGAGCTCCGGGAGGCTGTAGCCGCAAAGCGAGCACGCGAAGCGGGATGAGAACAGGAGCTCCTCGTGACCCGGATCGTCCATCCAGGCGATACGGGCGCGGCCGTCGCCCAGCGCAAGCGCCGTCTCGAAGGACTCCGCGAGACGCAGGCCCTGATCGGCACGCACCTTGAAGCGATCCACCACCGCCTCGATGGTGTGCTTCCTGCGCCGCTCGAGCTCGCCGGCCTGGTCGAGCTCGACGACCTCGCCGTCGACCCGGGCGCGCACGAAGCCCTGGGCGCGCAAGCTGTCGAAGACCTGGAGGTGCTCCCCCTTGCGCGCCTCGATGACAGGCGCGAGCAGCATGAGGCGCTCGCCCTCCGGCAGTGCCAGCACGTGATCCACCATCTGGCTGACCGTCTGCGCCTCTAGCGTGGTGCCGTGATTGGGACAGCGGGGCTCGCCGGCGCGGGCAAAGAGCAGGCGCAGATAATCGTAGATCTCGGTGATCGTACCCACGGTCGATCGCGGGTTGTGGGAGGTGGACTTCTGTTCGATGGAGATCGCCGGAGAGAGCCCTTCGATGTGATCCACATCGGGCTTCTCCATCATGGACAGGAACTGCCGGGCGTAGGCCGACAGGGATTCCACGTAGCGTCGCTGGCCCTCCGCGTAGATGGTGTCGAATGCGAGAGAGGACTTGCCGGACCCCGAGAGGCCCGTGATGACGATGAGCTTGTCCCGAGGCAGATCGAGATCGATGCTCTGCAGGTTGTGGGTGCGCGCGCCGCGGATACGGATGTATGCCATAGATGCCCGGAATCCCTGCTGCGAGGGGACCTCTACGCGAGCCGCCCGGCGACCGGAGCTGGCGGTCGTTTGGAGGCGGCTTGCAAACTGTTTATATTACGCGGCTCGCGCATCCCGACGCAAAGCAACCCGACGCACAAGTGAACTCACCTTCCCCGTCCTCCGGCCCGTCCTCCGGCCCGTCCTCCGGCCCGTCCTCCGGCGCCGCCATGACCCCCGCCGAGCGCCACGCCAGCATGGCTCTGGCCGGAATATTCACCCTGCGCATGCTCGGGCTATTCATGATTTTTCCGATCTTCAGCCTCGACGCGCACCTCTATTCCGGCAACACGGCGATGCTCACGGGCCTCGCCATCGGCATCTACGGGCTCACCCAGGCAATATTCCAGATCCCCTTCGGCCGCCTCTCGGACCGCATCGGGCGCAAGAAAGTCATCGTCGCCGGGCTGCTGATCTTCGCCGCCGGCAGCGCGGTGGCTGCCAGCGCCGAGAGTATCTGGGGGGTCATCCTCGGCCGCGGGCTGCAGGGCTTCGGCGCCATTGCCTCGGCGGTGCTGGCGCTCACGGCGGATCTGACCCGCGAGGAGCAGCGCACCAAGGCCATGGCCATCATCGGCGTCAGCATCGGCATGGCCTTCGCGCTCGCCATGGTCGCCGGGCCCGCGCTGCGCCCCATCCTGGGCCTCCCGGGGCTCTTCTGGGGCACCGGCGTGATGGCGCTCCTCGGCATCGTGGTGCTGCTCTACTACGTGCCGACCCCGGCCCAGGTGCGCTTCCACCGGGACGCCGAGGCCATGCCCACCCAGTTCGCCAATATCCTGAGGGACGGACAACTCCTGCGCCTGGATCTCGGCATCCTCATCCTGCACTTGATGATGACTGCCACCTTCGTCGTGCTGCCCCTGGCGCTCCGGGACCACGCCGGCTTCGCCACGGAGAGCCACTGGAAGGTCTATCTCTTCGTGCTCACCGTCGCGCTCGTGCTCATGGCGCCCATCGTCATGTACGCCGATCGCCACAACCGCATCAAGCAGGTGTTCCTGGTTTCCGTCGGGCTGCTGCTCGCCTCCCAGATCGGGCTTTACGGGCTCCTGGATACCTGGTGGGCACTGGTGATCTGCATGATCCTGTACTTCACCGGGTTCACGGTCCTGGAGGCGAGCCTGCCGTCGCTGGTGTCGCGCCTCGCGCCTTCGGATCTGAAAGGCACCGCCCTCGGCGCCTACTCGACCGCCCAGTACCTGGGCGCCTTCCTTGGCGGCGTGCTCGGCGGCTGGCTGTACGGAGAGTTCGGCATTTCGTCCGTCTTCGCCGTCTGCGCCGGGCTCTGCGTGCTGTGGCTGCTCATCTCCGCCAGCATGCGCAATCCGCTCCCGTTGAGTACGCATCTGCTGAATCTCGGCGAGGTCAGCGAGCAGATGACCGGCGAATTGACCGCAAAGCTCCTTTCCATCACGGGCGTCGCCGAGGCCGTGGTGGTCGCCGAGGACGGCATCGCCTATCTCAAGGTGGATCGCAAGCGCCTCGACCGGGAGGCGCTGCGTGCATTTTCCGTGACCCGGGCGTAACATTTCCGGCGGGCGAGGGGCCTCGGAGGGCGCCGTCTCGGCGGTC
>CBDTYP010000300.1:0-4219 GCA_965364645.1 uncultured Gammaproteobacteria bacterium
CCGGCGGCAGATGGTAGGTGACGTTGATGTCACCGGTGGCGGTGAAGATGTTGTGATCACCGGTGACCGTCTGCTGGATAGCGGAGGACGTCATGTCTGGTGGGCGGCGATTCCAGTTCGCTAATTCGTCAGCTTCGGTTGATGGTGATGTTTCCCGATCCGGAGAAGACGTTGTGATCGCCCGTGACCGTCTGGTTGATGGTCTGCTCGCCGCCGGGCAGCGACTTAATCGCGTCGAGGAGTGCCTGGGCCGCGGCGAGGATCTCTTCGTCGGCGTCCGCCTTCGTCGCCGCGAGCTCTTCTTTGAGCGTCTCCCGCCGCCCGGCGGAGTCGGGGTTCTTCTCCAGGCCCTCCGCCGTCGCGACCAGCTCGCTCTCGTTTCCGAACTTCTCGACGAGCAGAGACTTGAGACCGCCGTAGGCGTCGAGCACGACCTTCTCGCTCAACATGCCGAGCGCGGCGACGATGGCTGTGCTGACAGGCTCCATGCGTGCCCTCATTCGCGGGGTTGTGACGTAGGAAGGATAGAGCGTTCGCGGGGCGAAATCATCCGGTATCGAGGCCTCGTTGCCTGTTCCTTCCCGCAGGCGCAGAATGACTCTGAAAGCGGATCGTTAACCTGGACGACTCGGGAGTGAGGAAAATGGGTGCTGCCACATTCATCGCCTTGAACGGCGAGCGCGTCGAAGTCTCCGATGATGCCGTATCCAGTCTCGGTGGGCGCATGCGCGGCGACGTGATCGGGGCGGGCGAGGCTGGCTACGACGGTTCCCGGGCGATCTGGAACGCGATGATCGATCGGCGGCCCACCCGCATCGCCAGGTGCCGCGGTGCGGCCGATGTCATGGCGGCTATCGCATTCGCCCGCGAGCACGATCTCCTGTGCTCGGTGAGGGGCGGCGGGCACAACGTTGCCGGTAAGGCGGTCGCCGACGATACCCTGATGATCGATCTCTCGCCGATGCAGGGGATCCGAGTCGATCCCTCCCGGGAGCGCGGGCGTGTAGAGGCCGGTTGCCTGTGGTCGTCGGTGGATGCCGAGACCCAGGCCTTCGGGCTCGCGACCACCGGCGGGACGGTATCCCACACGGGCGTGGCCGGACTCACCCTCGGCGGCGGCATCGGCTGGCTCGGCCCGTTGTACGGGTTGACCTGCGACAATCTGCTGTCCGCGGATCTCGTGACGGCGAACGGAGAGTATCTGCACGTCGATGGGTCGTCGCATCAGGATCTCTTCTGGGCCATCCGCGGCGGCGGCGGAAACTTCGGAGTCGTCACAAGCTTCGAGTTCCAACTCCATCCCGTGAACCCGATCATCTACGGCGGTCTGTTCGCCTGGCCGATGCCGCGTGCGCGGGACGTGCTACGCGCGTACCGGGATATCGTGGCCGATGCGCCGGCGGAGCTCAGCGTCTACGCCGCATTCATATCGAGTCCCGATGGCGACTCTCTGCTCGCGCTGATCCCCGGATGGTTCGGGCCGATTGGGGAGGGGGAGTCCAGGGTGGCGCCGCTCAGAAAGCTGGAGCCCGTCCTCGACATGGTGCAGGAGGTTCCCTATGTCGTTCAGCAGACTTTGTTCGACGAGGCGGCGGCGCCTGGGATGCCGCGCTACTGGAAGTCGGGGTACGTGTCCGAGCTCAGCGACGATCTGATCGACGTTCTCATCGAGCGGAACGAAACCCGTCCGACGCCGGAGTCGCCGCAGCTCCTGTTCAGGACCCACGGCAAGGCGAGCACCGTCGCGGCGGATGCGACGGCGTTCCCGCACCGCCAGGATTGCTGGGACTACGACGTGATCGGGCAGTGGACGGAACCGGGCATGCAGGACGCGTGCATCGCCTGGGTGCGGGAGACATGGGAAGCGGTGTCGCCCTACGCCGACGGCGTGTACGTCAACCATCTCGACCACGACGACGAGTCCCGGGTGCGTTCGGCATTCGGGTCGAACTATGATCGCCTGGTGGAGATAAAGAGGAAGTACGACGCCGACAACTTCTTCCGGCTGAATAACAACATTCCGCCTGATTGAGGCGCAACTCCGGCGCGGGTGGATCTTCGTAGGTTGGCGCTGAGCGCAGCGAAGCCCAACATCCTACGTTCGGCATGTTGGGCTTCGCTGCGCTCAGCACCAACCTACGCTGCACTCGCATATCCCGTGCAGATTTCGTAGAGGCGCTCGATCGCCTCTCTGTCTTCGGCGAAGTGACAGCGTGATTCCCGGCCGTGCTCGAAGTAGCGTCCCGTGACGTCCGCGCCGAGCTCGCCGCGTGCGAGCGCGACCGGCGTGCGTGCCGCGTCCTCCGGCGACTGGGCGCTGCCGAAGCCGAGGTTGCGGCTCAACGTCGACGTCGGGTCGCCGGGGTGGCAGGCGTTGACGGTGATGCCGGCGTCCGCGAGGGCCTCGGCCTGCATGACGGTGAGCATGCGGTTGGCCTGCTTGGACTGGCGGTATGCCGGGTGGTTGTCGAAGCGGCGGCGATTGAATTCGAGATCGTCGATGTCGAGATCGCCCGCCCAGTAGCTCGCGACGTTGACGACGCGCGCGGGGGCGGAGCGTTGCAAGTGCGGCGCGAAGGCTTCCGTCACCCACAGGTAACCCAGCACATTGGTGGCGAACGTGAGCTCGATGCCCTCGGGCGTGGTCTCGCGTCTCGATGGCGCGACACCGGCGTCGTTGACGAGCACGTGCAACGGGCCTTCCCAGTCGTCGGCCGCGGCGCGAACGGATGCGTGCCTGGAGACGTCGGCGAGCACGTAGCGCACGGCTTGATTGCCGCTCTCGCGGCGGATGCCTTCCGCCGCCTGTCGCGCGCGGCCTTCGTCCCGGGCGAGCAGGACTACCTCGTAGCCCGGGGTCGCCGCGAGCGCCCGCGCGATGGCGTTACCGATGACGCCGGTCGCGCCGGAGACGAGGGCGACGGTCTTCTCGGTGTCCATGTGCGCTTCCCGCGCCCCGGGTGTTACGGGGCTCGGTGACATGATACAAGAGAACATCGTCACGCCACGTTGATACGAGCTTCACATGCAGCTTCCCGATCCGAAATCCGTCAATCGCGTAGGTATCCTGGGCGCCGGAACCATCGGCGCGTCCTGGGCCGCGCACTTCCTCGCCCGGGGGATGGACGTTCACGTCTGGGATCCGGGCCCCGGCAGCGAGGAACGGGCGCGGGGCTTCGTCGCCGATGCCTGGCCCGCGCTCGAGAGACTGGGACTCGCGCCGGGGGCCGATCAGGCGCGCCTCGCGTACTTTGACGACCTCGCCGATGCGCTCGCCGGGGTGCAGTTCGTCCAGGAGAACGCGCCGGAAGACAAGCCGCTCAAGCTCGCGCTCTACGAGCGCTTCGACGCGGCCCTGCCAGACGACGTGGTGCTGTCGAGCTCGACCTCGGGGCTCCTCATGACCGAGCTCCAGGCGGGCCGCCCGGGCCGGGCGCGATTCGTGGTGGGGCACCCCTTCAACCCGCCTCATCTCATCCCGCTCGTGGAGGTGCTGGGCGGGGAGGAGACGGCGCCGGAGGCGGTGGACTGGACGATGGCGTTCTACGACGCCCACGGCAAGGTGCCCGTCAGGTTGCACAAGGAACAGGCCGGGCATCTCGTCAATCGCCTGCAGGCCGCCATCTGGCGCGAAGCCATCGACGCCGTGGTGAGCGGCGTCGCCAGCGTCGAGGACGTGGACAAGGCCATCGCCTACGGACCCGGGCTGCGTTGGGCGCTGATGGGACCGCACCAGATCTTCTCGCTGGCGGGCGGCCCCGGCGGCATGCCCAACTTCATGGAGCACTTCGGGCCCAACGTGGAGATCTGGTGGAGCGACATGCGGGACGTCGCGCTTACGCCGGATGTGAAGTCCGCGATCATCGACGGCGTGGCGGACGAGGCCGCCGGCCGCAGCATCGAGTCCCTGGCCGCCGAGCGGGACGCGCGGCTCGTGGATCTGCTGGAGTTGCTTAAGCGGAATCGCTAACGGGGGTTGACGGTGTGTTCGCTAACTGCCGCCGCGTTTCTCGGCGCGCCGCTTCGATCCGCCGAAGAGAACGAACATGAGCGCGACGAATCCACCGACGATGGCGCCGATGACTCCGCTGTTGACGACGCTGCCGAAGTTAATCGCGGAGAGGAAGGAATCGCCGAAGTCATCGTCGGCATCCGCGCTCGCGTCGTTCGTCGTCAGCAGGAGATTCGCGAACTCGGAGGTTCGGGACTCCACCCAGTC
>CBDTYP010000301.1:0-4218 GCA_965364645.1 uncultured Gammaproteobacteria bacterium
GGGCCCATGCGGGTGTCGTCGAAGTCGACGATGTGCAGTTGCTCATCGAGCACCAGGACGTTGCTCGGATGGAAGTCCCCGTGAATGCGCAGGTAGCGTGGCGAGCCGCAGCGTTCGAAGCAGGCGCGGACCGCCTCGAAGAGGTGACCGCAGAGACTGTCGTAGGCGTCGCGCAGCTCGTCGGGAATGAACCCCGTCTCCAGGAGAAACTCCCGGGACGCCTCCCCATAAGTCGCCATGTCGAGGCGCGGCCGATGGTGGTACTCCTCGATCTCCCCCACGAGATGGATGCGCGCGACGAATCGTCCGACCTGGCGCAGCAACCGCGCGTTGTCGAGATCCGGCGAACGGCCGCCGCGACAAGGATAGACAGCGAAGCGAAAGCTGCCGTTGTCGTGCAGGGTGCGGCCTTCGTGGGCCAGGGGCGCGACTACCGGGATCTCCTCATCCGCGAGGTCCACCGAGATGGCATGCTCCTCGAGGATGGCGTCGTCGCTCCACCGCCCCGGGCGGTAGAATTTCGCCACCAGCGGCGCCTCGTCTTCGAGGCCCACCCGGTAGACGCGATTCTCGTAGCTGTTGAGCGCCAGCAGGTGGCCGTCGGTTCGGTACCCGAGATCCTCGACCGACGACAGGATCAGGTCCGGCTGCAGGTCCTGGAAGGCAACGTTGAAGTCCTGGGATGATGACATGCTGCACGGGCTCGGGAACGGAGCTGGAGTTTAGCACCCGTCACCCCGATCCGACCGGACGGCGCGATATACTCCCAGCCGCCATGAGCGCCAATCTCCACGCAGAAGCTCTGAAAGTCGCCGTCAGCGGCATCCCCCGCGGGCTCCAGTCCCCCGGGGCCGATGGCAACTGGCTGACGGAAGCACATCGGCGGCAGATCCTGGCGATCTCGCCGCGCATCGAGCTCGTGGAGATCCCCGCCGATCGGGTGCGGGAGGTCGACGGAATAGAAGTCCTCCTCGCCGAAGGAGGCAATCGCATCCACTACCCAGGCGAGCTCGACCGCGAAGACTACGAGAGGTTCTTCACGCCAAGCCTCAAGTGGGTTCAGATCTGCAGCGCCGGATTCAGCGACAACATCACCGGAGAGATCGTCGACGGGCGCGTCACGCTCACGAATGCGTCAGGGCTTCACACGATACCCATCGCCGAGAGCGTGCTGGCGGCCATGCTGAGTCACGCCAAGAACCTCGAGCAGAGAAGGACCGATCAGCGTGACCGCGCATGGCGGCGGCTCGACAACGACGAGCTGCTCGGCAGGACAGTCATGATCATAGGCCTCGGCAGTATCGGCCAGGCCGTGGCCCGCTACTGCAAGGCATTCGGAATGTCGGTCATCGGGACGAAGCGCCGCCTGGAACCGGTGGAGAACGTCGACACCGTGTTCGACAGTGGCGCGCTCATCGAGCACCTGCCCGCGGCCGACTACGTCGTCATCGCCGCGCCCCACACCCCGGCGACCGAGGGCCTGCTGGGGGAGGAAGCCATCGCCGCCATGAAGTCATCGGCCTACCTCATCAACGTCGGCCGCGGTCAGGTCGTCGCGGAGGGTGCCTTGGTCGCCGCGCTGGAGAGTCATCGCATCGCCGGGGCCTACCTGGACGCCTTCGAGCAGGAGCCCCTCGATGAATCCCACCCGTTCTGGGGCCTGGACAACGTCCTGGTGGTGCCCCACGACAGCCACTCCTCTCCTTATATAGGGGACCGCTTAGTGGACATCTTCTGCGGGAACCTCCGCCGCTACGTATCGGGCGAACCCCTCGGGAATATCTGCGATCCCGGCAGGGGCTACTGATCCTCGTCCCGCTCGTTCACGAAACGCGCGATGGCGTCTTCGCCGAGGGGTCTATCCTCCTTGACCCGCAGGCTCTCCGACCACTCCCTGGCGAAATCCTTCTGCAGCCACGCGTTGATCGCGGCGGTGACACCCATGGCGATCAGCGCGCCGAGGGTGGCGAGCCACATATCCTTCTGGGCGTCCCAGATGTCTCCCTGGGCGCCAACGAAGGCCATGCCGAGCTCGCTTCCGAAGACCTCTGCCGCCAGCCACTCGACGAGCTCGTAGAGCATCGACGCCGCCATGGTGAGGACCACCGGCAGGAAGTATCCCCAGAAGCCCTTCACGTCCGCGATGCGCAGGAAGAGCTCGCGGATCGGATAGGCGAGCAGCAGGCCGTAGGCGAAGTGCACGATGCGATCGTACTGGTTGCGTTCCCAGCCCATGGTCTCGTTGAAAGAGATCCCGGTGAGCGCGATGAATGCCTGGTCGTAGGGAACGTGGGAGTAGGTCCAGTGAGAGCCGAGCGCGTGCATACACAGGAACAGGAAGATGAGCGTGTAGGAAATCCGGGAAAGGAGCAGCCGCTTGTAGCTGAAGAAGAGGACAAGCGCGGCGACCGCAACCAGTACGTTCTCGAGTGCCCAGTCGGAGCGGTCGTGGGGATCGATGGCGAGGGCGATCCATATCACGCCGTAGACTGCGCTCAGGATTAGAAAGTATCGGCGATGGGCAATCATCTTCCGGCCTCATCCATGACCGTATCCCGAGCTCTCGCGCATGGCAATGGCGCAGAGGATGCCGATGACGCAACCGACCACCAGCACGCTCAGCGCCACGTCGTAGTTGGCGACGGAATAGACCCGGGCCCCATCCACCAGTGGGCCGTCCCAGCCGAGGTCCAGCAGCCAACCCACCATGGGCTGGAACAGCGCGCCGGCGCCGGTCACCAGCGCGTTGAGAATGCCGATAGCGGTGCCATTGAACTGCGCGGGATTGTGTTCCCGGACCATCGCGAAGGACACGATCTGGGCCGAGCCGCCGAATCCGATGCCGAAGCAGAGCGCGCCTACGCCCCACAAGGGTATCCCCGGCACGTACAGGATGGCGACCAACGAGAGCGCGCTCAGAGTCAGGCCCGCGATCAACGGCGCGCGGCGATTGCGGATATGATCCGAGAACCAACCGATGAGCGGCGCCCCCGCGCCCCAGCCGAGGAAGGTCAGCGACGTCACCGACCCCGCGGCTACCGGGTCGATGCCGTGACTCACCTGCAGATACGGCACGCCCCACAGGGCCGCGAAGCCGAGCAGCGGCCCGGTCGCGCCGAGTCCGGCGACGGCGTTCAGCCAGGTCTCCCGGTTCGCGGCAACCCGCCGCAACCCCTCCAGCACGGCGCCCACGCCGCCGCTCCCCCGGCGCCGGTCCCTCACGAAGAACCAAGCCACCACCATGAGACCGAAACCGATGACGCCCACAGTCGCCATGGTGGTCCGCCAGTCCGTGGCGTCGACGGCCACCCGCAGAGGCGCCTGGCCGAACACACCGCCCAGCATGCCGAACATCATGGCGAGTCCCGCCAGCAGCGCGAAGCGCTCCCGGGGAAACCATTGCCCAGCCACCGCCATGGCACCGACGAGACTGAAGGCGCAGCCCACGCCGATGAGGAAGCGCGTCACGGACGCGCCGGCGAGCCCATCGCTCCAGGCGAACAGCAGACACGCCACGGCCACGAGGCCCGCGGCCCCGGTCATCAACCGCCGGGGACCGAAGCGATCCAGCAGCAGTCCGACGGGGATCTGCATCCCCGCGTAGCCGTAGAAGTAGAGCGCGGACAGGTTGCCGACGATGGCGCCGCCCACCGCGAAGTCGCGCATGAGGTCCTCGACCATGACGCTCGGGGACACGCGCAGGATCCACGCATAGAAGAAGAACAGCGATCCGACGAGCCAGCCCAGCAGGGGCAGGAGACGGGGCGGCGAGGCGCCTTCCGCGGCTTTGGGCGGTTCAGGATTCGGCACGTGGTGCTTTGCGCATTTGTCGGCTGCTCGCCCGGGGCTGGGACGTCGGCTACTCTAGCGAATAACGCGGAGCGACGCTCGGCGTCCAGTCATCGCAGGAGAGCCCCATGTCCAACAATCGCGCGGGAGTCCTGGTGTTCTTCACGGGACTCATCCTCATGGCCCTGTCCGCCGTCATGGGCAAGGTCGTCCAATCACAGCTGAACGAGCTCGGTGTCGACGGTCTGCAGCAGGCCCACGGGATGGCGGGCATGGTCCCCGCCATGGTGTTCTTCTTCGCCTTCCCCGTCGGACTCGTCGTCTGCCTCATGGGCGCGGTCAGCATGCGCAGGACCTTCCACGGGCGGACCTGGCTCTTCGCGCTGTTGGCGCTCCCGGCGGCCCAGCACGAGCTGGTCGGGCATCCCT
>CBDTYP010000302.1:0-4213 GCA_965364645.1 uncultured Gammaproteobacteria bacterium
GTCGACGGCCGAGGCCCGGGACATCCAGGAGCGCCTGAGCCGACTGGTGGAGACCGCCGGAAGCGTGGACGGTATCGGCACGGTGGCCGGCGTCGACGTGGGCTTCGACAAGCCCAACGGACTCACCCGGGCGGCGGTGGTGGTGCTCGACTTCCCGACCCTCGAGACCCGCGAGCAGGCCGTGGTGAAGGTCCCGACGCGCTTCCCCTACGTGCCCGGCCTGCTGTCGTTTCGCGAGGCGCCGGCCATACTCGCCGCCCTGGCGGAGCTCGCGCGCCTGCCGGACGTGCTGTTGTGCGACGGCCAGGGCCTCGCTCATCCGCGGCGCTTCGGGATCGCCTGTCATCTCGGTGTGTTGACGGGACTGCCGAGTATCGGCGTCGCCAAGAAGCGCCTCGTCGGCACCCACGACGAGGTGCCGGACGTCCGCGGCGCCTGGGTCCCCGTAGTGCACAGGGAGGAGACCGTCGGCGCGGTGCTCCGCAGCCGCGCCGGCGTGAAGCCGATCTTCGTCTCCTGCGGTCACCGGGTCGGGCTGGAGGCAGCGATACAGCTGGTCATGGCCTGCACGACCCGCTACCGCCTGCCGGAGACCACGCGCCTGGCGGATCGCCTGGCGTCGAATAGATAATATTCCTCATCCTTATCTCCTCTCCCCCTTCAGGGGGAGAGGCTGGGTGAGGGGCAGTGCCGAAGCCAGCCCCCCTCACCCCAACCCTCTCCCCCAAGAGGGGGAGAGGGAGGAAGATCTTCGTCGACTTACAGAAGCGCCAGCATGGCCTCCGCGCTGCTCACCTCGAACTGGCGGGGCTCTTCCACGTGCAGTGCGGTGACGACGCCGTCTTCGACGATCATCGCGTAGCGCTGGGAGCGCATGCCCATCCCGCCGTCGGTGCGGTCGAGCTCCAGGCCGACCGCCTGGGTGAAGTTGGAGCTGCCGTCGCCCACCATGTGGATCTCGTCGGCGTTCTGATCCTTGCGCCATGCATCCATCACCCAGGCATCGTTCACCGACAGGCAGACGATGTCGTCGACGCCCTTCGCCTTGATCTTGTCCGCGTTGGCGACGAAGCCCGGCACGTGCGCGGCCGAGCAGGTGGGCGTGAAGGCACCGGGCAGCGCGAACAGCACGACCTTTTTGCCGCCGAACAGCTCCTCGCTGGTGATCTCCACCGGTCCGTCCGCGCCCATGTGATGCATGACGACGTTGGGGATCCTGTCGCCGGTCTTTATAGTCATTCTCTCGATCTCCCTGGTGGTGAACCATCCACGAACCACCCGGTCTACCGGAGTTGAGAACGATTCGCAAGGTCCGGCGCCCATGATCTCCGTCATCATCCCCGCATTCAACGAGCAGCGCGCCCTGCCCGGGACCCTGGACCGTCTCTACGCTCAGCCGGGGGACTTCGAGGTCATCCTGGTGGACGGCGGCAGCGTGGACGCCACCCGGACCATCGCCGGGCGCTACCCCGGCCTACGGATCACCGACGCCCCCAAGGGCCGGGCATCACAGATGAACGCAGGCGCGGCCGAGGCCCGCGGGGAATGGCTGCTCTTTCTGCACGCCGACACCCTGCTCCCCGAGAACGCGCTCGCCCGCATCGCAGAGCTGCCGCCGGAGGTGTCGGCGGGAGGCTTCCGCCACCGCTTCTCCGGCGAGGGCTTCGGGCTCCGCCTCACCTCGCTCCTGGACAACATCCGCTGCAGCGGCTCGCGGATAGTCTTCGGTGATCAGGCGATGTTCGTCCGCCGCACCCTCTTTCGGAAGTTGGGCGGGTTTCCCGACGTGGAACGCCTCGAGGACGTGGCCTTCTGCGAGGAGCTGGTGAGGCACACGAAACCCCTGTTGCTCGACGAGACGGTGGTCACGGATTCGCGCAAGTTCGTCCAGCAGGGTGTCTGGCGAAGCCTCCTCAGGGTAGGCGTCATCCTGCTGTGCGTGAGCCTGGGCCGGCGGCTGCCGGACTTCAGCCTGCGCTTCTTCGAAGACGTCCGTTAGACGCGTCGCTCAAGGCACGTAGCGGCCGAAGCGTACCGCCGACTCGCCCTTGCGCAGGCGCCGCGACGGCATGATGAGCACGCACCTGTCGTAGGGCGTGCGCACTTCCCTGGCCCCATCCCAACCGATGAGGGTGCCCTCCTCCTCGATGACCTCCATGCCGTGGAAGCTCTCGGTGAACCGGAAGTTGTCGGTCTCGATCGTGATGGGACCCGTCACCTCGACGACGTGCTGCACCGGAGGAGGCGCCGTGCTCAGATGCTCCTCGATGAATGCCGGGGCCACGACCTCGTAGCGGGCGAGGAAGCGCAGCGCGATCTCCTTCGCAACCACGACGCTCGCCGGATCCCAGTGCTGGCCGCACTCGACGAGCAGGGCGTTGCGCGGGCTCGCGGGGTCGCTGAACCCCTCATAGTCCCGCATGCGCCGGCCAGCCGCGTGGCCCGCGTCGCTCACCACGTGCTCCGGCGAGGTCAGATCCCGGGCGAGCTGCCGGCCCTTCTCCTCGGGTCCGCACATCATGAGCGGCACCGTGGAGTGCTGCATCGAGTGGATGTCCAGCAGGTAATCCGCCTTGTCCACGATGGGCCACACCTCCCGCGCCCGGCGGAGCTCGACGCTGTCGCGGCACCCTTCCAGCACCTCCCGGGTCCAGAGCCGGTTGAAGTCCTCGTCGACATAGCGCGAGACGGTGGGGTTTGATTCATCGAAGGTGTCGAACGCGGCGACATTCATGAACGCGAGCGTCAACTTGCCCGCGACCGGACGAACCTGGTTCCGCATCAGGTAGTCGAGCGCGATGGCGCCGCAGAGCTCGTTGCCGTGCACCACCGCGCTCAACATCACGTGGGGGCCGGACGCCCCGCTGTCCAGCGTCGTCACGTAGTCGATCCCGGTATTACCCTTGCGATAGGGAGAGATATCCGGGGCTTCGATGTTGACCGGATAGATCGGGTCGGACATGGCGGCCTCGCGCGCTTCGATGACAGACGCCTAGGATAACGGCCGTCGGCGAGCATTACCAAAATGTCATTAACAGGAAAGCGCCGTGTCATCGGTGCGGGCGTATTTTCGGCCTCGTAAAGCCATTGCCGTCATGGCATGCCCCCGGGCGACACGGGTGATGGCTCGTAGTCTTTTCACCAACACGAGGAGTCTCGCCACCATGAATGGACAATCTAACGAAGGCGTCAGTAGACGCGTCAGCGGCAAACAAACCCTGTTTGCCACCACCGCGGTCGCCGCGGCCGTCATCGCCGCCCTGCACTTCGGCATGCCGGCACAGAACGCGAACGCGGCAGTCGCACCGGTCGACAAGGGCATCCAGTCGGAGACGGTGCAGATCGCGCCGCCCAGCTTCGCGAACCTGATCGAGGCCGTGAAGCCGGCTGTCGTCAGTATTGCAAGCAGTCAGACCATGCCCGAGGGTGCCTCTCAGTTCGGTCAGCAGTTCGACCTGCCGGAGGGCTCGCCCTTCAAGAAGTTCTTCGAGGAGCACTTCAAGGGTCAAGCACCCCAAGGCATGCCGTCACCCGAACGCCAGGCGATGGGCTCCGGGTTCATCGTTGATCCGGAGGGCTACGTGGTAACCAACAACCACGTCGTCGCCAACGCCGGAGAGATCACCGTGATCCTCCACGATGGCACCAGCCACAAGGCCGAGGTGAAGGGCCGGGATCCAAAGACGGACCTCGCGCTTCTGAAGATCGAAGCCCCCGAGGAGCTCGCCTACGTGCGTTTCGGTAACTCCGACAAGGCGCGGGTCGGTGATTGGGTCATCGCCGTCGGTAACCCCTTCGGCCTCGGCGGCTCGGTAAGCGCGGGCGTCATCTCGGCCCGCGGCCGGGACATCCAGTCCGGACCCTACGACGACTACCTGCAGATCGACGCACCCATCAACCGGGGCAACTCCGGCGGACCGCTGTTCGACGCCAACGGTAAGGTAGTCGGCATCAACACCGCCATCTTCTCGCCGAGCGGCGGCAGCGTGGGCATCGGCTTCGCCATCCCGGCGGCCCTCGCCGAGCCGGTGATCGCCGAGCTCAAGCGCGACGGCCGCGTGGAGCGCGGCTGGCTCGGGGTGCACATCCAGAGCATCAGCGAGGACATCGCCGAGACCATGGGTCTCGAGAAAGGCGAGGGAGCTCTCGTCTCCCAGGTGGAGCCGGACAGCCCCGCGGCGAAGGCAGGCCTCGAGGTCGGCGACGTCATCAT
>CBDTYP010000303.1:0-4206 GCA_965364645.1 uncultured Gammaproteobacteria bacterium
GCGAGCAGCGGCAGCGCCTCGCCGAGAATGCGGCCCTTGGAAATTGCGATAGTGAGCATGAGACGGCTCGGGCTTAGGCTCAGCCGGGAACGCGTCGGATGCGGGCGCCGAGCTTGGCGAGCTTCTCCTCGATTCCTTCGTAGCCCCGGTCGATGTGATAGATACGGTCGACGATAGTATCACCGTCCGCCACGAGGCCCGCCAGCACGAGGCTCGCCGAGGCGCGCAGATCCGTCGCCATGACCGGCGCGGCCGTCAGCTGGTCCACGCCCTGGGTCACCGCCGTATTCCCCTCGAGACGGATGTCGGCGCCCATGCGCTGCAGCTCGTGCACGTGCATGAAGCGGTTCTCGAACACGGTCTCCGAGATGACGCCGGTGCCGTCCGCGACCACGTTGAGCGCGGTGAACTGCGCCTGCATGTCGGTGGGGAACGCCGGATAGGGGGAGGTGCGCACGGAGACCGCCAACGGGCGGCGTCCGTTCATGCTGAGCTTGATCCAGTCGTCGCCGATATCGAGGTCGGCGCCGACCTCCTCGAGCTTTTCCAGGATGGCTTCGAGCATCGCCGGCCGTGTGTCCTTGATCTTGACGTTGCCGCCGGTGATGGCGGCCGCCACCAGGAAGGTCCCGCTCTCGATGCGATCCGGGAGCACGTTGTAGTGGGTGCCGGAGAGGGTTTCGACACCCTCGACCGTGATCGTATCGGTGCCGGCTCCATCGATCCGGGCACCCATGGCGATGAGACAGTTGGCGAGGTCGACAACCTCGGGCTCCCGCGCCGCGTTCTCGATGACGCTGGTACCCTCGGCGAGCGTCGCCGCCATCATGAGATTCTCGGTACCGGTGACCGTCACCAGGTCCATCACGAGCCGCGTGCCCTTGAGGCGCTTCGCCCTGGCGCGGATGAATCCTCCCTCGACCTGGATATCGGCGCCCATCTTGGTGAGCCCGCGGATGTGCAGGTTCACGGGACGCGATCCGATGGCGCAGCCGCCGGGTAACGACACCAGGGCCTCGCCGTAGCGGGACAGCAGCGGCCCCAGCACCAGGATGGATGCGCGCATGGTCTTCACGAGCTCGTAGGGAGCGTAGAACTCCCGGATACTGCTCGCATCCACTTCGATGTTCATGGTCTCGTCCACCACGAGATTGACGCCCATGCGCCCCAGCAGCTCCATGGTGGTGGTGACGTCGTGAAGGTGGGGAATGTTACCGATGGTCACCGGCCCATCGGCGAGCAGCGTCGAGGCGAGGATCGGCAGGGCGGCATTCTTGGCCCCGGATATCCGGACCTCGCCCTCGAGGGGTACGCCGCCTGTGATGATGAGTTTGTCCACGCTCTTTGCTTCCGCCTCTTCGGTTGTGGTTCCTAGCTCTGCAGCGCCTGCCACTGCTCGGGCGTGTAGGTCTTGAGAGACAGCGCGTGCACCGCCTCGGTATCGAAGCGGTCGCCGAGGGCCGCATAGACCAGACGATGCTGGGTAATCATATTCTTACCGGCAAACGCGTCCGACACGACGACGGCGGAGAAGTGCCTGCCGTCGCCGGTGACCTCCACGTGATCGCCGGCGAATGCCGCCTCGATGACTTGCTTCAACTCTTCCGGATTCACGTGCTCGCACCACCCCGATTTCCCGTCAACACCGGCTGCAGGTTCGCCGCATCGGCGAGCGCAATCAGCTGATCGGGTAGATTCAGATACTCGACCCGTCCTCCCCGCCTCCCCGCCTCGCGGAGCCACTCCACGAGCAGCGCGAGACCGGCGCTATCGGTATGGGTCACCTCCCGCAGATCGACTTCCACGACGCCGTCGCTGGAGAACATCTCGTCGCTCTCGCGCCACAGCTCGTTGACAGAGTCGAATGTCATCACTCCGGACACTCCGAAGCTTCGCGTGTCACGGCGCTGGATGCGCGCCCTCTTCCGTTCATCACCATCCGGATTCACGACGACGACCTAGCTCCCGCCTTCCGCGGCCTTGCTGTAGAGGAACTGTCCGATGACCTGTTCGAGCACGATGGCCGACTGTGTCAACAGTATTTCCCCGCCTTCGGTCAGGAACTCTTCGTCCCCGCCCGCGTCGAGGCCGATGTACTGCTCGCCGAGAAGGCCGGCGGTGAAGATACTCGCCGAGGTGTCCAGCGGGATGCGCGCATATCTGGGATCCACCGAGAAGCCGACGACAGCCTGATAGGTGTTGTCGTCGAACCCTATCTCCGTGACACGCCCGACGCGCACGCCGGCCATGGTGACCGGGGCGCGCACCTTCAGGCCGCCGATGTTCTCGAATCGGGCCGTCAGCCGATACCCGTCCGGGGCCGTCAGCTCCGCGAGGTTACTGACCTTCATCGCAAGCATCAGCAACGCCGCCAGTCCAAGTGCGACGAATACACCCACGCCGATCTCTACGGATTTGGTATTCATGGTTTGCGTCCGGATGGTTTCCTTAGTTGAACATCAACGCTGTCAGTACGAAGTCCAGCCCCAGCACCGCGAGCGAGGAATGCACGACCGTGCGTGTAGTGGCGGCGCTCACGCCTTCCGAGGTCGGCACCGAGTCATAGCCCTCGAACACGGCGATCCAGGTGACTACCACGCCGAATGCGACACTCTTGATTACGCCGTTCAAGATGTCGTCGTTCACATCGACCGCCGACTGCATCTGCGACCAGAACGCGCCCTCGTCGACCCCGAGCAGCCCGACCCCGACGAAGTAGCCGCCGAGCACGCCGACGGCGCTGAACATGGCGGCCAGCAACGGCATGGAGATGACGCCGGCCACGAACCGGGGCGCGACCACCCTTTTCAGGGGATCCACCGCCATCATCTCCATCCCGTCGAGCTGCTCGGTGGCCTTCATGAGGCCGATCTCCGCCGTCAGTGCGGAGCCCGCCCGGCCGGCGAAGAGCAGGGCGGAGACCACCGGCCCGAGCTCACGCACCAGCGAGAGCGCGACCACCACGCCGAGGGACTCCTCGGCGCCGAAATCGACCAACGTATTATAGCCCTGCAGGCCGAGCACCATGCCGACGAAGACGCCGGAAACCACGGTGATGATCAGGGAGCGGACACCCACGGACCAGATCTGGGCGACGATCAGTCCGGGCCGCAGCACCAGCGCGGGCACCCCCGACAGCACGTGGAGAAAGAATATGCTGCCGCGCCCGAGGCGCTCGAAGAAGGTGAGGCCCATGCGGCCGAAGCGGCGCAGGAGATCGATCATGGCAGAGGCCCCGACATCAGATCGTCGAAGTATTCCCTGGCGGGATAGTGAAACGGCACGGGACCGTCGGCGAGTCCCTCCATGAACTGCGACACCCACTCCGAGTCCGATCGGCCGAGCTCCTCGGGCGTGCCCTCGCCCACGACCTTGCCGCCGGAGAGCACGTAGATGTAGTCGGCGATCGACGCCGTCTCCGGCACGTCGTGGGAGACGATGATGCTGGTGAGTCGCAGCGCCTCGTTCAGCCGGTGGATGAGCTGCACCAGCACGCCCATGGATATCGGGTCCTGGCCGGAGAACGGCTCGTCGTACATGACCATCATGGGATCGAGCGCGATGGCCCGCGCGAGCGCGACCCGGCGCGCCATGCCTCCGGACAGCTCCCGCGGGAAGAGATCCCGCGCGCCGCGCAGCCCAACCGCCTCGAGCTTCATGAACACGAGATTGCGGATCATCGCCTCGGTGAGATCGGTGTGCTCGCGAATCGGGAACGCGACGTTCTCGAACACGTCGAGATCCGTCAGCAAGGCGCCGCTCTGGAACAACATGCCCATGCGCCGGCGGAGCCCGAAGAGCCGGTCGCGGGAAAGGCCGTGCACGTCGAGCCCGTCCACGCTTACCGTGCCCGCGTCCGGCACGAGCTGCCCCGCGATGATCTTCAGGAGCGTGGTCTTACCCGTGCCGCTCGGACCCATGATGGCGGTGATCTTGCCCCGCCGGATCTCGATGTCGACGCCGTCGAAGATCAGGCGATCGCCGCGGGAGAAGTGCAGATCCTTGACCGCAACCAGCGGCTTCGGGCGCGTGACGCCCATGCCGGCCTGACTATCGGCCTGGCTATCGGATTGGTTCAAACGGACTCCATCGGCCGGTACTGGTCAGGGCCTCGCGTCGGCCTCTTCGCCTTCCTTCTGCACGGGCATGAGATCGGCCTTCATGACGCCGAGCGCGAGCGCCGAAGTGCTGGCGACATAGATGGAC
>CBDTYP010000304.1:0-4199 GCA_965364645.1 uncultured Gammaproteobacteria bacterium
CGGTCACGTGGTACAGCTGCTCTCCGGATTGCAGGTCCCAGACGATCGCGAGGCCGCCGTATGCCTCCGGCCCGATACGGCCGGCGCCGCCAACCGCAACAAGGGTCCCGTCCGGGCTCGTCGCGCTGGCGTCCATCTTCTTGATGTCGCCCGCGAGGTCGGTACGGAACGATCGCAGCCGCTCGCCGGTGGCGGCATCGTAGAGATGCAGCGGGGCCTCGGCCGCGTAGGCGCGGGCCACATCTGCCGCGACGACATGCCCTTCGTCCGGACCGAAAGAGGCTCCCACGGCGCCACCGGCAAAGACCGGCGACGCGCCTGGCAAACGTCCGTCGAGCGTCGCGATGCGGCCGCAGGACGCCGTATCGATAATGACCGCGCCCAAAGCATACGAGTCGACGCTGACTTTCGTGCCGGAAGGGGCAAGGGACATCTGGGAACCCAGGGTGAACCCGGGGTAGCGCGGCGAATAGTTGACGCTGCACCGCAGTTGGCCGGTCTCGGCATCCCAGACGACCAGGTAGTGATCGACGTCGGCCACCAGGGTACGGCCGTCCTGGCTGAACGCGACCGATTGTATCCAGCGCCCGCCGCCGGATACCTGACCCGAATCCTTGATTGCCAGATAGCCACCGACCACCACCACGGCGATCAGCAGCAGGGAGCGAAGACTAAAGGGGTTGTAACTCCACATCGGGGCGACCCCGCGCGATGACGAACTTCGCCGTCACGCTTTCAACATTATGCTGGGCTCGCCGGCCGTCGGCTGCAATGCGTGCTTTTACCTAAGCCGCGCCCCGGGCGGCAAGGCAACATCCGCGAGATCATTGCCGCGACGGCCAATTGACCCGCCAGCGCCTGACCCAAAGCTCGAATGGCCTCTCGGTCATCCGAAATTGAGCTTCGGGACGGCCCCGCGTTACTCTGGTGTCTACGCCGCCGGTCGGCCGGTGACACGCCCGTAATCCGAAAGGAGTCTCCAGATGCGCTTCAGGTCCTCGATCGTCGGACTCGTCAGCTTGTTATGCGCGACCGTCTGCGTCGCCAGCGACGACGACCCCTACCTTTGGCTGGAAGAAGTGGAGAACGAGAAAGCGCTCGCCTGGGCGAGGGAGCGCTCGGACGCCGACACGGCCGTGCTCGAAGCCGTGCCCGAGTTCAGCGCGATTCACACCGAACTCCTGGAGGTCTACAACTCGAAGGATCGCATCCCGGTATCCGGGTTTCGCGGCGACTGGCTCTACAACTTCTGGCGGGACGACAATCACGTCCGCGGCATCTGGCGCCGCACCACGCTGGCCGAATTTTCGAAGGACGAGCCGGCCTGGGAAACCGTGCTCGATGTCGACGCCCTGGCCGAGACCGACAACGAGAACTGGGTGTGGAAGGGTGCGAGCTGCCTCGAGCCCGAGCACCGGCACTGCCTGGTCTCACTCTCGCGCGGCGGCGCGGACGCCACGACGGTGCGGGAATTCGATACGGTCACCAGGGCCTTTGTCGAAGACGGCTTCGCGCTGCCCGAGGCCAAGCAGCGGCTGGACTGGAAGGACGAGAACACGCTGTGGGTGGGCACCAACTTCGGCGAGGGCTCGCTCACCGATTCGGGCTACCCCCGCTTCGCCAAGGTATGGAAACGCGGGACGCCACTCGCGGCTGCGGAGACGGTCTTCGAGGCCTCGGTGGCCGACGTCTCCGTCGAGGCCTATTCCAGCCACACGCCCGAGGGCCGTTACGACCTGGTCTCCGTGACGCCCGAGTTCTTCCGCGGCAGTCATTACCTGCTGCTGGGCGGGCGCCTCGTCAGGCTCGACCTGCCAATTGACGTGCAGATGAGGGGGTTCTTCAAGGACCGTTTGCTCCTGTCGCTGCGGTCCGACTGGGAGGCCGGCGGGACGACCTACCCCCAGGATGCCCTCCTGGCCATCGATCTCGACGACTTTCTCGCCGGTTCCCGCGAGTTCGAGGTGCTTGTCGAACCCACGGACAGGAGTTCGCTGCGACAGGTTCGCTCGACCCTGAATCACCTGCTCGTCACGACCCTCGATAACGTGGTTACGCGGCTCTTCCGGATCACCCCGACCGACACGGGCTGGCAAACAGAGGAAATCGAGCTGGCGGGGCTGGGCTCGGCCGGCATCGTCAGCACCAGCAAGACGACCGACGACTTCTTTTTCAGCTACAACGACTTCGTCACGCCCTCGAGCCTCTACCTCGTGCGCGGCGATGGCGAGCCGGAGAAGCTCAAATCCTCGCCGGCCTGGTTCGACGCCACCGGCATGCAGGTCGCCCAGCACGAGGCGACCTCGAAGGACGGCACCCGGATCCCCTACTTCCTTTTCACGCCGAAGGGTTTCGAGGCGGACGGCAAGACTCCGACGATTGTGTACGCCTACGGCGGCTTCGAGCTGTCCCGCCTGCCGAGCTACAGCGGCGCCAACGGCAAGGCCTGGGTGGCCCGCGGCGGCGTCTACGTGGTCGCCAACATTCGCGGCGGTGGCGAGTTCGGGCCCCGCTGGCACCAGGCGGCGCTCAAGGAGAACCGCCAGCGCAACTTCGACGACCTGATCGCCGTCGCCGAGGACCTTGTCGAGCGCAAGGTCACCTCGCCGGCGCATCTCGGCATCCTGGGCGGCTCGCAGGGAGGGCTTCTCGTGGGCGGCGCCTTCGTACAGCGACCTGACCTTTTCAACGCGGTCGTCAGCGCCGTGCCGCTCTTCGACATGAAGCGCTACAACAAGCTGCTGGCCGGCGCGAGCTGGATGGCCGAATACGGCAACCCGGATACCGAGGACTGGGAGTACATGAAACTCTGGTCGCCTTACCAGAACCTGGACAAGGACGCGGATTACCCCGAGGTGTTCTTCTGGACCAACACGCGCGACGACCGGGTTCACCCGGCCCACGCCCGCAAGGCCGTGGCGAAGATGACCGACATGGGCCACAAGGTGTACTACTTCGAGAACATCGAGGGTGGGCACGCCGCAGGCGCCGACCTCAACGCACGCGCCTACACGGATGCCCTGGAGTACGCGTATTTCTGGATGAAGTTGCGGTAGTGAGTTCTCAGTCGGTACGCGCCCGGCTCGCCGGCCGCTCGACGCAGACGAACTTGTCTTTATTGAGCTCCCCCTCCCCGTCCCACCGGTACGCGACCAGCCTGCCGCCTTTCGGCGCCGCGATGCTCCAGTCGAGGCAGGCGACGTTCGGGGCCAGCAGGTCGGGCTCGCCTTCCATCCAGTAATGACCGACGAACACTGGCGGCTCGTCCGGGGCGTACTGGATCAGGTGTTCGACGTCGATCGGGTCTTCGGGGATGTGGCTTAATGCCGATTCGGGGCCGAGATAGGCATCCCGATAGGTCCTGGCCTCGGCGTCCCACCACCGGACGCGAATCTGGTGCCGCGGATTGCCGTCCTTGTCGTGGAAGCGCAGCCCGGCCGGCAGCCGGATCTCCTTGCCCTTCAAGAGCGTCTCGACGGCGCTGTATTCCATCGAGCCCTTGCGCGAGGCCGCAATCAGCAGCTCGTCGTCGAGGTACTGATTGAGCGAGGCGAAACGCCGGGACAGGTAGCTCATGAGCTTGTCGTCCCAGCAGGCGTGCACGACGCGCAGCCCCCCGAGATCCAGCCACAGCGGCAGCGAGCGAAACCACTCGATCAGGTCGGTGTGCTCGTCCTCGCCTTCGTAGGCATCGAGAAACGCCGCGTGCTGCCCGCGGTTCTTGTCGTTGTGCGCGCGCAGGTACTGGCCCGGCGTGTCGGGGTCCTCGGTGAACCAGGCAATCGCGTTGAACTCGTGGTTGCCCATCACCGCGAGCGCGGCGCCGTCGTCGATCATCGGCCGGACGATATCGATGACCCCGCGCTGGTCCGGGCCGCGGTCGATGAAATCGCCGAGGAAGATGACCTGCCTGTCGGGGTGCCGATAGACGCCCTCGGCCTCCCGGTAGCCGAGCGCGTCCAGCAACTCGCCGAGCGGCTCGCTGTGCCCGTGGATATCCCCGATGAGGTCGTAGCTCACGCCGACATTGTACTCCGCTGCGCGTCAATCCATGCCGAATCCGTGCCTGACCTGGAACGGGCGACACTCAGCCGCCGATACCTGCCCTTCACCGCACCCGCGTAATCCAGCCCTCGCGCTGCAGGCGGTCCATCTGCGTCATTATCCAGTACTGCCGCTCGCGCACGTAGGCGGAGGGA
>CBDTYP010000305.1:0-4197 GCA_965364645.1 uncultured Gammaproteobacteria bacterium
GCGCAGCGGCATTTCCTTGATAAGCATTTTCGGCCCTCGGCGTTCGCCCTGATTATTCGAGCACGGATAGTAGCGCGGCAATTCGGCGCGGGCGATGGGGCGGCGCCCGCCGGGGGCGGTAAACCCCCACCTCCCGGTTGCCACTAACTGCCTGCGGACCAACAAGGAGGTCGCTTGCGGCAAGAAAGCGACGAGCAGCTCGTAAGACGGTTTCAGCGTGGCGACATGTCGGCATTCGAGCTGCTCGTCGAGCGTCACCAGGACCGCATCTTCCGCCTCGCGAGCGCCTGGCTCTATGCGCCGGACGCCGCCGCGGACGCGGCCCAGGACGTGTTCCTGCGGGCATACACCGGGCTGCCGCGCTTCCGCTTCCGGGCGGCCCCGTTCACGTGGCTGTACCGCACGCTCCGTAACGTGTGCCGCGAGTACAACCGCCGCGCGCAGACGCGCCCCCTGCCCCTGGAGGACAGAGATATCGTGGTGGCGGACGAGGCGCCGCGCAGGACCGCCGCCGACCAGCGCCTGGCGCGCACCCTGGAGCGGATCGCGGCCCTGCCGGAGCGGCAGCGGGAAGTGGTGCTGTTGCGCATCTTCGAGGATATGTCCGTGGAGGATACGGCCAGAACCCTCGGGTGCAGACCGGGCACCGTCAAAGCACAATTGAGCAGAGCGTTGGGGCGCCTCCGGGCGCAAGAGTCCGGCCACGAACCCGGCGCGAAGGAGTCAGACGATGAATGAGAGCATCGAGCCATGACCGAACCGAGTCCCATCGACCCGAGTCCCATCGACGAGCAGACCGTCGACGCGTACCGGCAGCGCCGGGCCCCGCCCGGCTTCGCCGCCAGGGTCAGCGCGCGGGCGGACGCGAAGGTGCGTCCCGCGCCGCTCTTTCGCTGGAGCGCCGCCGCCGTCGGCCTCGCGGCGGGCAGCGCATTGGTCTTCGTCATTGTGACCCGACCACCCGCGCCGCCCGCCGAGGACGTGGGCGTGCCGGCAGCGCCGGACTACTGGGCGGAGATCTCGGTGCCCGTCGCCCCCCCGGTTTCGGGGCTCACGGACTTCGGCGCCGTTCCTCAACTGCCGCCGCGTCCGGATTTCGAAGACGAATCCGGCGATCAGGACCAGCGCTCCCGCGCGCCGCGCGGCGTCGATTTACAGCTTTCACTTTCCACGCAACAGGAGAACACTCATGAAGCAGTCTGAGTTCAGCAACCGATTCAGAAAAGTCGCGCTGCCGTTCGCGTTCCTGGCGGCGCTATTCCTCGTGTCGCCATCGTCACCCGCCCAGGAATCCGGCGATCTCGAGCGCATGACGACCATGCTCTCGGTGATGAACGAGTTCTACGGTCTCATGGAGTCCGTGCACGAGGCGGCCCGGGATCCGGAGATGGCCGCGCTCATCCAGATGCACGAGCTACAGGAGATCTACAAGAGCCGCGGTGAGCTGCGCGAGGTCATCCCGATCTTCAAGGGCGTGCTCGCCAAGAGCAAGAACCCGACGATTCGCGCCATGGCATACATGAAGCTCGCCGACACCATGAAGAAGCTGGGTGAGACCGGGCGTGCGATCGCGTTGCTGGAGAGCGGTCTCCAGGAGAGCATCGAGCGCGCCGCGGAGATGGACAAGGAGTAACGACTATCCAGGTCTATCCGAGAGACTACCCCGTGCGCCGATTGTTTCCCGCCTTCAACACGGACCTGGCCAGATCTTCCCAGCCCTCGGCGGTGAGCGCGATGGGCCGCGCGCGCTTTACGGCCGTCATGGCCTCCCGCACCGAGATCCCGGACTCCCGGATCAGGAAGTAGCACATGAACAATCCCGTCCGGTCCTTACCGGACCTGCAGTGAACGAGCACGGTGCGCTTCCGGTCCAGCTCCTCGCGGACGTAGTCGTATGCCAGGGGTAGCGCATCCAGGCAATGCTCTACATCGCCTTCCCGGGGCGGCGCATTGTCTGACAACGGGATACAGCGGTAACTGATTCCGAGCGCGCGGAACTCCTCCGCGTGACAGCCAGCGCCGTCGTTGACGGAGAGCACCGCGCCGATACCGCCCGCATGCAGCTCCTTCGCCGTCCAGGGATCTTGATTGGGACCGGACCGCCCGCCGAGGGCGCCGGGCACCAGCCAGAATACGTGCTTCATCGTATATCGCCGCGAGAGGGTCAGTCGTCGGTCAGGTGGCTCCGCGCTTCCTCGCCGGACCCGTACACCGTCGACGAGACTTTCCGCTTGCCGAGCTCCTTACCGAGCTTCAGCCGCAGGAATCCGCTGTTCGTGTAGCGGGAGACGCTTATGTAGTACTTCTCTTCCACGTATTTCACCAAGTCCATGTACTTGTCCATGATATCGTCGTCCGCCACGAAGCGTTCGTAGTTCACGATGGAGTAGACGCGCTTGCCGAGCGGCTCGAGAGTCCCATCCACCGCCTCCTTGATAGCCGCCAGATCCGCCTCGTTGCGTACCCGCATCCCGGCAAAGTTCAGGAACAACGTGTTCTTCTGCGCATCGTAACTGATGCGGTCATCGATATGGATATCCAGGAAGCGATCCCTGAGACCCATGGGTCCCGGATTGAATATGCTCGGATCCATCTCCACTGGCTCGTTGATCTGGGGGGCGAAGGGCATCCTGGAGAGGATATCCCGCTCGACGTCAATGCCGGGCGCCACCTCCGTCAGCTCGAGCCCCGCCTCCGTCAGCCGGAACACGCAGCGCTCCGTGATGTAGAGGACCTCCTGGTCCCTCTCGGCCGCGAACCTCCCGCTGAAGGTGATCTGGCCGACGCGGTCCACGAACTTCGGGTACTTCCCCTCGTTGACGATGCGCGCCCGGCCGTCGTCGATGGCGATCTCGAGTCCCGACGACGTGAACGTGCTGAGGAATATGACCTTGCGGCTGTTCTGGCTGATGTTGATGAATCCCCCGCAGCCCGACAGACGCCGACCGAATCGGCTCGCGTTGACGTTACCGCGCCTGTCGGCCTCGGCCATGCCCAGGTAGGCGGCGTCGAGTCCCCCGCCGTCGATGAAGTCGAACTGGGACCCGTGGTCGATCACCGCCTGGCAGTTCACCGCCGCACCGAAATCGAGTCCTCCCATGGGCACGCCCCCGATCACCCCTGGGTCGACGGTCAGCGTGATCAAATCCTGGATCTTCTCTTCCCCGGCGACGGTGCCGACACAGTCGGGCAATCCGATGCCGAGATTGATGACGCTGTTGGGAGCGAGCTCGAGGGCCGCGCGCCGGGCGATGACCTTCCTCTCGTCGAGCACGAGGGGGGCCAGCGTCTGCAGCGGGATGCGCACCTCGCCGGAATAGGCGGGGTTGTACTGGGTCCCGTAGGTCTGCATGTGATGCTCGGCCTCGGCAACGACGACGCAATCGACCATGACGCCGGGGATCTTCACCTGGCGTGAATCGAGAGAGCCTTCCTGGGCGACGCGTTCCACCTGGCAGATCACGTAGCCGCCGGAGTTCTTCGCCGCGATGGCCATGGAGAGGTTCTCCAGCAAAAGGGACTCCTTCTCCATCGTGACGTTCCCGTCCGGATCCGCGGTCGTGCCGCGGATGAACGCGACGTTGATGGGAAACGCCTTGTAGAAGAGCGACTGCATTCCTCCGAGCTCGACCAGCTCGACGATATCCTCGCTCGTGATCTCGTTGACTTTGCCGCCTTCTTCGCGGGGATCGACGAATGTGCCGAGTCCCACCTGGGAGAGCGTCCCAGGTTTTCCGGAGGCGATGTCACGATACAGGTGGGTGATGACGCCCTCCGGTATGTTGTAGGCCTCGATCTTGTTCTCCACCGCGAGGCGCTCGATCTCCGGGATGAGTCCGTAGTGGCCGCCGATGACACGCTTGAGGAGTCCAACATGGCCGAGGCGGTTGAGACCCTTGTCCTTGCCGTCACCCTGGCCGCCGGCGAAAACGAGCGTCAGGTCCTTCGGGGATCCGGTCTCGAGGAAACGCTTCTCCAACGCGACCAGCAGCTGGTCGGCGGTGCCGTTGCCGCCGTAACCCGATGTCGCCAGGACGTCTTCATCCTGCACGATGGCGATCGCGTCCCGGGCGGAGATGACCTTTTTCAGGCTCATGTGAGCGTCACTCCAGGGGATGTCCCGGCATCAGCTCGTAGGGATGCCCCCACCCCTCCAGCGCCTGGATGTCCGCGAGCCAGCGGACGACGTTCGGATAG
>CBDTYP010000306.1:0-4169 GCA_965364645.1 uncultured Gammaproteobacteria bacterium
TCTTCATGTACAAGCTGCACTACATCGTCGAGCGCAAGTTCAAGATCGACGACGCGGTTGGTGCGGTCGCCGTGCACGGCTATGCGGGCTTCTTCGGTGTATTCATCGCGGGCTTCTTCCTGTGGGGATACCCGTCGTCGCCTGACACTTCTTTCGCCACGATCAGCCCCTGGGGTCAGTTCATCGGCGCCGTCATCATGTTCGGCGTTCTCGGATTCCTGCCGGGTTGGGTTACGGCGAAGATCCTGAATGGAGCCGGCCTGTTGCGGATTCCGAAGGAAGTGGAGCTCGCAGGTCTCGACTGCGGCGCCAACGCGGTGCGCTTTGCCGACGAGCAGGCCATCATCGACGCGGAACGCGCGGCCATCGGTGGCGCGGGCGGCTCGGATTGAGGAGGAACAGACATGTCTACAGGAAGCTTCGAAAACTGGGCCGGTACGATTACCGACATCGGTCCCCTGTATCCTTTCGTTGGCACGGAAATGCTCTGGTTCATCGCCGGGCTCGTGTTCTGGATCTGGTGGCACATCGTGGAGACGAAACGCGAGAACAGGACCTACGAAGAGCAGGTGAAGCGCTTCGGCAGTCCTGAATCGCTGCGAAAGATTATCGACGGCGAATCGCCGGAAAACCCCTAGGGTTTTTGTCTTACGCCCCCCGCCGGTGGATGATTGCCGGCGGGGGGTTTTTCGTTGAGGTTCGCGCCCGATGGCCTTTATTCAGGACAGCTTCGCTGGCCTGTCCACCAGACCGGTTCTGATCTTCGCGTTGCCGATCCTGATCCTGGGAGCCGGCTGGCATTTCTTCGCCACTTATCAGACCTGCAACGGGCATGCCGAGTTGCGCGCCCGGCTCGGGTCGGCGATCGCCGCGAGCGCCGAGTCCGGTACGCTCGTGGAGATCGCGCGTATCACCGACTTTCCCTGGGAGCGCGCCGATATCCTCGTCAACTACAAGCCGGAGGGCGCGACCGACAACTGCCCCTTCGGCTGGGACTGGTCCCGCGCTGAGCGAGAGAAGCTCATCGCGGAGGACCTGCTCACGGTCATCGTGTTTCTGAACGGCGGCCGGCTCGTCGATTATCTGGAGTACCCGAGGGACCACGCAGACTTCGCGGGCGTGGCCAACCCCTACACTCCACAGACGGCGATCTTCAGCGTGACGTCTTCTCAAACCAATCCCCCCCGGTACATACTTACGCACGCACCGTGATTTTGGTCTTTTGTGTTGGGCTTCGCTGCGCTCAGCACCAACCTACGGTAGCTGGGTTACTCGTAGGTTGGTGCTGAGCGCAGCGAAGCCCAACATCCAACATTTCGGAACCCTCACCCATGAAAGTCAAAGCCGCCGTCTGCAGGGAGTTCGCCAAGCCTCTCAGCGTCGAAGATGTGGAACTGGCCGCGCCGGGACCTGGCGAGATGCGCGTCAAGATCGCCGCCTGCGCCATCTGCCACAGCGACATCCACTATGCCGACGGCGCCTGGGGCGGCGATCTCCCTTCCGTATTCGGACACGAGGCCGCGGGGGTCGTGGAGGAGCTGGGCGACGGCGTCGACGCATTCCACCCCGGCGACCACGTCGTCGTCACGCTCATTCGTTCCTGCGGGACCTGTTACCACTGCGGCGACGGCGACGAGGTGCTCTGCGAGGGCGCGTTCTCCCTGGACGGGGCGGGGCCGATTACCAGTGCCGACGGCGCACCCATCGTCCAGGGCCTCAGGACCGGCGCCTTCGCCGAGCAGGTGGTCGTGGATCCGTCCCAGGCCGTCGTGATACCGGACGATGTTCCCTTCGACAGCGCGTCGCTGCTTGCCTGCGGTGTCATCACGGGACTCGGCGCGGTGGTGAACACCGCCCGGGTCGAGGCCGGCTCCAACGTGGTCGTGATCGGCACCGGCGGCGTCGGCCTCAACAGCATCCAGGGCGCGCGCCTGAGTGACTGCGCGAAGGTCATCGCGGTCGACATCTCCGACGAGAAGCTCGCGGCCGCCCGCGGGTTCGGCGCGACCGAGACGATCAACTCGGCGCGGGAGGACGCGGCGTCAGCCGTTCGTGACCTGACCGAGGGGCGCGGCGCCGACTACGTGTTCGTCACCGTCGGCGTGAAGGCCGTCATCGAGCAGGGTTTCGGGCTTATCCGCAAGGGCGGCACCCTGGTCCTGGTCGGCATGCCGGGCTCTGGCGAGATCGCCGGGTTCGAGCCGCTGAGGGTGGCCAACGACTGTCAGGTGGTTCTCGGCAGCAAGATGGGGTCGTCGAGGATTCGGACCGACATACCGAAGCTGGTGGACCTCTATAAGGAAGGGCGACTCAAGCTCGACGAGCTCGTGAGCGGCCGCTATCCGCTGGAGGACATCAACGAGGCCATCGCCTCGGTCAACCGCGGCGAGGCGCTGCGCAACGTCATCGTGTTTTGAGACGGCGGATTGCGTGAAAATCCGGCGCATCGAGACGTTCACGAACGAGTTCGTCTGCCTCGTGCGCGTGACCACCGACTCCGGCGACAGCGGCTGGGGACAGACGGCGCCTTATAATGCGGACATCACGGCCCGGGTGCTGCACCGTCAGATCGCACCCCACGCGCTCGGGCAGGACGCCCTCGACATCGGCGGGCTCGCAGAGACGATCACGGAGAGGGAGCACAAGTTTCCGGGCTCCTATCTGCAGCGCGCCATCGGCGGGCTGGACACCGCGCTCTGGGATCTGCGCGGCAAGCTCGAGGAGAAGAGCGTCTGCGCGTTACTCGGCGGCGAGCCGCGGCCGTTCCCCGTGTACGGATCGAGCATGCGCCGGGACATCACTCCCCGGGATGAAGCCACGCGTCTCGCGCGCCTGCGGGACAGCCATGGCTACTCCGCCTTCAAGTTCCGCGTCGGCAGCGAGTGCGGACACGACCGGGACGAATGGCCGGGGCGCACCGAGGCCATCGTGCCCGCGGTGCGCGCGGCGCTCGATGACGACGTCCGCCTGCTCGTGGACGCCAACAGCTGCTACACACCGGGGAAGGCCATCGAGGTCGGACGTATGCTGGAAGACCACGGCGTCGTGCATTTCGAGGAACCGTGCCCCTACTGGGAGCTCGACTGGACGGCGGAGGTCACGCGCGCGCTGGATCTGGACGTCACGGGAGGCGAGCAGGACTGCGACCTCTCGACGTGGCGTCGGATGATTGACATGGGTGCGGTGGACGTGGTGCAGCCGGACGTCTGCTACGTCGGCGGCATCTCCCGAGCGCTGTGCGTGGCGGAGTTGGCCCGAGCCGCGGGCCTGCCGGTGACGCCCCACTCCGCCAACCTGTCCCTGGTTACCGTGTTCACCCTGCACCTCATGGGCGCGCTGCCGAACGCCGGGCCCTACGTGGAGTTCTCCATCGAGCCCGACGAGGGCTACTACCCTTGGCAGGCGGATATTTACGATCCCGCGCTCGAGGTCCGCGACGGCAGGGTCTCCATCCCGGACGGGCCGGGGTGGGGCGTCGACATCCGCCGGAATTGGATCGAGCGGTCCACCCATCAGATCAGCGACGGTGGCGTGCTGACCTGAGCATCAGGTAAACCTTATTATTTATATAAGAAAACCTTAGTTCTCCTTATGCATCGCCATCGCCATAATCGGCAGGCATCGAGGCACACTGCCAGCAAGGGAGAACCCCATGGAAGAGAAGCTCGAAGTCCGCGGCGCCGAGCGCTACAAGTCCGGTGTCATGGAGTACAGGAAGATGGGCTACTGGCGCCCGGACTATGAGCCGCGGGATACCGATCTCATCTGCTGCTTCCGCATCACCCCCCAGGCGGGGGTCGATCCGATAGAGGCCGCCGCAGCGGTGGCGGGGGAGTCGTCGACCGCGACGTGGACGGTGGTGTGGACCGATCGGCTGACCGCCGCGGACGAGTACCGCGCGAAGTGCTATCGGGTCGATGCCGTGCCGAGCACCGGCGAGGGCACGGACGTGGACGCTCAGTACTTTGCCTATATCGCCTACGACCTGGATCTCTTCGAGCCGGGCTCGATCGCCAACATCACGGCCTCGATCATCGGCAACGTATTCGGCTTCAAGCCGTTGAAGGCGCTGCGCCTCGAGGACATGCGGGTCCCCGTGGCGCTGATGAAGACGTTCCAGGGCCCGGCGACAGGAATCGTAGTCGAGCGCGAGCGTCTCGACACGTTCG
>CBDTYP010000307.1:0-4165 GCA_965364645.1 uncultured Gammaproteobacteria bacterium
CGGAGGCGGGCAGCGTATCCAGGTGCCTTGCGTAACGCTCGATGCGGTTGCAGGCATCCTCGAGGATCTCGACCGGCATGGTCAGGCTGAAGCGCACATGTCCGGTGACACTCGTGCCGAAGCTCGCTACCGGCAGCAGGCTCACACCGCCGTGATCCAGGAGCCCCCAGGCGAACTGATCGCCGTCGAGGCCCGTGCCGCGCACGTCCACCAGCAGGAACATGGAGCCCTCGGG
Source organism: uncultured Gammaproteobacteria bacterium (assembly GCA_965364645.1). Taxonomy (GTDB): domain Bacteria; phylum Pseudomonadota; class Gammaproteobacteria; order HK1; family HK1; genus JAABYT01. Next base: position 236 of record CBDTYP010000307.1, read on the forward strand.
CCAGTCGCAGGCGAGCCCGGGCATATCGTTGATGCGGCTGCAGACGAGATCCCGCCGCGCGCGATAGTCCCGGTGCATGGCCTCGGTCTCCGGGTGCTCCTCCGTGAGCGCCACCGCGGCGGCGTCCTGGAGGAAGGGCGAGAGCCCATAGTGCATGGGCTTCACCAGGTTGACGAGGTGCTTCGCGAGGTCCGGGGGCGCGATCACCCAGCCGAGGCGCCAGCCCTGCATGGCGTGAGACTTCGACAGCGAGCCGATGGAGACGCTGCGATCGGCGATCCGCGGCAGGGCGCAGACGCTCACGTGGGGGACGTCGAAGGTGAGATCCGCGTAGACCTCGTCGCAAACGACCCAGAGATCGTGGCGCAGCGCGATGTCGGCGATACCCTCGAGCTCGTCCCTCGTCATCACCATGCCCGTGGGATTGTGGGGCGTATTCAGGAGGATCATGCGCGTGCGATCCGTCACGGCGGCCGCCACCCTGTCCGGATCCAGGTGAAAGCCCCGATCGACGTCCAGGGGCACGTCGACCCGGGAGGCACCGGTCGCATCGACCACGCTCCCGTAGGTCACGTAGCGGGGCTCCGGTACGATCACCTCGTCCCCAGACTCCACGAGACACAGCGCGGCGGCGTAGAGGCCGTTCTGCGCGCCGGGGCAGACGACGACCTGATCCGGCTCGACTACCTGCCCGGTCTGCTCGAGATGCCGCGCGGCGATGGCGTTACGAAACTCCGCTCCGCCGGCGAAGCCGCCGTAGTGGGTGCGGCCCGCTCTCAGGCTCGCGATCGCGACGTCGGTGATGGCGGGCGGCGTGTCGAAGTCCGGATCGCCGACGCTCAGAAGGATGATGTCCTCGCCGGCGATCTGCCTGTCCCTGGCCTTGTCGTGAATCGCCCACGCGTAGGCCGCTTCGGAATCGAGACGATGGACGATGGATGCGAATTTCATGCTGCGTCGTGCTCCTGCAGGCGATCGTAGACGATGGCCCCCTCGAGGATGGTGAGGTCGAACTCCGATTCGAGTATCTGTTCCGGCTCGGCGGTGAATATGTCCCGGCTCGCGACGGCGATGTCGGCGAGCTGTCCCGGCATCAGCGTGCCCTTTACGGACTCGCTGAAGGACAGGAAGGCGCCGTTGCGGGTTGCCGCCGAGACGGCCTCGGGCAGGCTCAGGCGCTGATCCCCGCCCAGGGTGACGCCCTTGGCGGTCTTGCGGGTCAACATGCTGTAGAGATTGGTCATGACGCTCGTGCCGCAGACCGGCGCGTCGGTGCTCGCCGCCGGGTGCAGACCGTTCTGCATCCAGGTGCGCATGGGATAGCAGCTCTCCGATCGCTCCTCGCCCAGCACCTCCACGTAGAGATCCCCGAAGTCGCGGATGAATACCGGCTGCGGCGCGGGAAAGATACCGCGGCGCGCCATGATCTCGATGTGCTCGGGCACGATGTAACCGCAGTGCTCGATGCGGTGGCGGCGATCGTCACCGGGGACGCGGTCGAGCACGCGCTCGTAGGAGGCGAGCGCCTGGTCGATGGCCGCGTCGCCGATGGCGTGGATGGCGATCTGGAAACCCGCCTCGTGGTAGGGACCCACCAGGGCGTCCAGCTCCTCGTCGCTGTAGAGGAATATGCCCCGGTCGGGCGTGTCTCCGAGATAGGGCGCGCGCATGGCCGCCGTCCGACCGCCGGCCGAGCCGTCGGTGAATATCTTCGCGGGGCCGACCTTGAGACGCTCGTCGCCGGCGCCGGTGCGGAGGCCATCGGCGATGCACTTGTCCATGATTCCCGTGGGTCCGCCGTAGATGGCCATGTAGGCGCGCACGGGCAGGCGCCCGCTGTGGCGCGCGTCCTGGTAGGCGAGATAGTCGTCGAAGCCCTGGACGCCGCCGACCGCGGCATCCATGACGCTGGTTACGCCCCGGGACAGCATGTGATTGCCGGCGAGCTCGATGGCGTCGACCAGGGTGGCGACGGGCGCCGGCGGGATGATCGAGAGCATCATCTCCTGGGCCCGTTCCTGGAGGAGTCCGGTGAGCTTTCCCTGGCCCTTCTCGATGTGCCCGCCCTGGGGGTCCGCCGTCGTCTCGTCGATGCCGGCGATGGCCAGCGCCCGGGAGTTGGCGACGCCCATGTGCCCGCAGGTGCGCTTGATGAACACGGGATTATCCGGCGCGACGCGGTCCAGCTCCTCGCGCAGCGGATGACGCTTCACGTCCAGGTAATAGTGATCGTAGCGCCCGCCGAATATCCAGCCGCCGGCGGGGGTCTCGTCCACGCACTTGCCGATGGCGGCGAGCAGCTCGTCCAGGGTATCGACGGTGCCCGGGCGCAGGTTCACCTGCATCATGGAGCGCCCGAGAGAGAGGAGATGCTGGTGCGCATCGTTGAAGCCCGGCATCGCGGCGCGGCCGCGGAGCTCGACCACCTTCGTATCGGGCCCCACGAGGGGGGCGATGTCATCGTCGCTGCCGCCCGCCAGCACGCGGCCCGACCACACCGCCAGCGCGTCGACCATGGGGCTCTCCAGCGAGCGGAAGATGGGTCCGCCCCGCAGAATCAAATCGGCCTTGGGATAAGGCATGTCCGCTCCCTACGACTCTATTCCGATACCCAACGCCGCATTGTGACGGCGTAATCCTCGAAACCCAACGCCCGCCAGAAGTCGATGGCGACCCGGTTGGCCGACAAGGCTTCCAGGGTGACGAGGGCGCCGGCGGGCCACACCCGCCGGCAGAGGAGGTCCATGGCCTCGCGGCCGAATCCCTTACGACGCGCCTCCCGGCAGATGAAGAACTGGCGCAGGAAGATCCCTGTGTTGGCGGTCCGATAGAGAGCATATCCAACCACGCTCCCCTCCTCCATGAACAACACCCCCGTATAGGTGCGTACGAGCCACCCGCGCAGGCGCTCCTCGAGCTCCGGGACGGTCATGGGATTGGCGTGTCCCTCGTCCTCGATCAGCTGTCGATTGAGCTCGGCCAGCAGGGCGAGATCGTCTTTGCCGGCGATTCGATGCTCCATGGGATCTCACTCGGCGTCGTGGCACTCGGCGTTCCAGGAGTTGGACTTGACGCCCCATTCGCCGCCGTCGGGCCAGCCCCCATCGTCCAGCGTGATGCGGGCGTAGCGCTCGCCGCTCGCGCTCACGCCGGAGGCCGCCCGCTCCCTGCGGACGGTCCACGCGCCGTCGGTCTTCGCGCTCATCGGCTCGAGCTGGAAGAACACGTACTGCTCGCCGTCGATGTCCTTGTAGCTGGCAACGCACAGGCGTCGTCCCGCCGGGAACTTACGGAGCACGCGTCCATAGCCGCCCTGGCGGACGCCGGTGAGGAAGCCGCCGGCCGCGCAGTCGAGGCACTGGTAGGCACCCATGCGGCGAGGGGATTGGGGATCATCCTGCGCGATGGTGGGTGCGACCGCGAACAACAGGCATGTGAGCAGGACGTGCGCCCGGAGCATCCCGGTCAGTCCAGGGATTTGCGGATGGCGACCAGCTGCTCGACGTAATCGTCATCGAGCCCGTGCTCCCGGGCACCCTCGATCATGAAGTCGACGTACTCGTGCGATGGTGTATAGGGCCCCGTCGGCTTCGAGACCCGATAGAGATCCCCGCGCTGCCACTCGCCGTCTTCGCCCAGGAGGAGGTAGGTGTCACGGCGATAGATGCCTTGCGGGACACTCTCGAGGATGTCGAGAGCCTCGAGCTCCGACTCGAGCACCTCGTAGATTACGCCCCTCACGAGCGATCCGGGAGTCTCGACGATGCTGCTGATGCCACCCCCCAGGTTCTCGGAGTAATGGCGGAACTCGACCTTGTAGTTGGGCAGCGCCGCCCGCATGACGAAGGCGGCGCTCGGCGTGTAATCGTGTATGTACCGGCTGGAGAGGTTCGAACCGTAGGCGAAGTAGTACAACTGTCAGTGGGCCAG
>CBDTYP010000308.1:0-4123 GCA_965364645.1 uncultured Gammaproteobacteria bacterium
CTGGGTGCCGCAGTCGCCGCAGCCTTCGCACACCGCCGGGTTGATGAACGCCCGCTTCGGGGGATCCACCATCTCGCCGCGTTTGCGCCGCCGGCGCTTCTCCGCCGCGCAGGTCTGATCGTAGATCATGACGGTGACGCCCTCGGTCTCGCGGAGCTCTCTCTGCAGCTGGTCGAGGTCGTCCCTGTGATGAAAGGTGACGCCGTCGGCGAACTCGGCGAGGTTCGTGTACTTCCCGGGCTCATCGCTGACGACCGCGAGACGGCGGATGCCTTCACCGTAGAGCTGGTGTGTGATCTGGGGGACGCTCAACACGCCGTCGATGGGCTGGCCACCGGTCATGGCGACGGCGTCGTTGTAGAGGATCTTGTAAGTAATGTTGACGCTCGCAGCGAGCGCCGCGCGGATGGCGAGAAGCCCGGAGTGGAAATAGGTGCCGTCGCCGAGGTTCTGAAAGACGTGCCCGGTCTCGGTAAAGGGCGCCTGGCCGATCCATGTCACGCCTTCGCCGCCCATCTGGGTGAACGTATCGGTGCTGCGGTCCATCCAGGTTGCCATGTAATGACAACCGATGCCGCCCATGGCGCGGCTGCCCTCGGGCACCACGGTGGATGTGTTGTGAGGACAGCCGGAACAGTAGTGGGGCACCCGGTCGATGACGTTGCGCGGGCGCGCGAGCGCCGCTTCCTTGGCCTCGAGGAACGCGAGGCGTTGGCGAATGTACGGACTGTTGTGATACGGGGCGATGCGATCGGCGATGACCCGCGCGATGCGGGCCGGCGTGAGCTCGCCCGTGGAGGGCAGGATCCAGTCGTCGTCCTCGTTGAACTTGCCGATGACCCGGGGACGCACGTCGGCGCGCCAGTTGTAAAGCTGCTCCTTCACCTGGTTCTCGATGACGGCGCGCTTCTCTTCGACGATCAGCACCTCCTCGAGCCCCTCGGCGAACTGGCGGACGACCTCCCGATCCAGGGGCCAGCTCATGCCGAGCTTCAGCACCCGCAGGCCGATCTGTGCGGCCAGGGCCTCGTCGATGCCGAGGTCCTCCAGCGCCTGGCGCACGTCCAGGTAGGACTTGCCCGTGGTAACGATGCCGATGCGCGGCATGGGCGAGTCGATGACGACGCGATTGATCCCGTTCGCCCGGGCGAACGCCACCGCGGCATAGAGCTTGTACTTCTGCAGGCGCATCTCCTGCTCGAGGGGCTTGTCCGGCCAGCGCGCGTGCAACCCGCCCTCAGGAAGGACGAAGTCCTCGGGGACGGCGATCTCGACGCGATGGGGATCCACGCTGACCGACGCGGAAGAGTCGACGGTCTCGGCGATGGTCTTGAAGCCAATCCAGCAGCCGCAGAAGCGCGAGAGCTCCCAACCCAGCAGCCCGAGGTCGAGGACCTCCTGCACGCCGGAGGGATTCAGCACCGGCATCATCGCGTCCATGAACGCGTACTCGCTCTGGTGGGGGAGCGTCGAGGACTTGCAGGCGTGATCGTCGCCGGCGATGGCGAGCACGCCGCCGTGGGGTGAGGTGCCGGCGGCATTGGCGTGCTTGAACACGTCGCCGCTGCGATCCACACCCGGCCCCTTGCCGTACCACATGCCGAACACGCCGTCGAAGCGCGCGCCCTGGAACATGTTGACCTGCTGGGTGCCCCACACGCTGGTGGCGGCGAGGTCCTCGTTGATGCCGGGCTGGAAGTGAATGTGGTTGCGCTCGAGGAAGGGCCGCGCCTTCCACAGGGTCTGGTCGAGGGCGCCCAGCGGCGAGCCCCGATAACCGGAGACGAAGCCGGCGGTATCGAGGCCGGCGGCGAAGTCCCGCTGCCGCTGCATGATGGGCAGCCGCACCAGAGCCTGTATGCCGGTGAGATAGATACGCCCCGACGTCAGGGTGTACTTGTCATCAAGGGTGACCTGCGCAAGTGCCGTGGCCATGGAGTTCTCCTCTGCGTGGTTGCAGTCCGCTGTCTACCGGGGCGTCGAACGGGATCCCTGTAGGAGCGAGCTTGCTCGCGAATAAGGCCTGATTCGCGAGCAAGCTCGCTCCTACAGGCGGAAATCGCGAAGCGTGGACGTCAGTCCGGGAAGCCGGCGGCGATAGAGCCGCGGATTCGGGAAAACGCAGGGGGAGAAAACAGGCGCGGAAAACGCGCGCGAAAGATGTCGCTCATCACAGCTGACACTCCTCGAACAGGATCACTGTTCCGTGTAGTGTTTTGCCAATCGACCCGCCATTGCCCTCGTGAGGCTGGCGAGGTCATCGATTTGTGGCCGGTATATCCGGCCTGTCGCTAACACTAGCCCCGCTGCCGGTCCCGGTCAATCGCCACCGCTCCCAGCCGCAAACGCCGTCACAGGAATTGGACGTCGCCCCGCCGCGGCGGGTTCAACACCTTAATAGAGGGTAAGGAACGGGGGCAGTTGCGGCAGTGCAACAAGAGGCGCCGAACCCCGGAGCGTCCCCGCTGTCGGAATCCCTCGATGATGTAGAATTCGCCCCCGGCCAGCAGCCCGGAGGGATGAAGCGATGCCCGTGGATCCGATTGCAGCAATTACACCCCGATTACAATGCGCCTGGCGCGGTCCCGCCGGCGCGGCGGCGGCGATCATTGCCCTGTTCTTCGGCGTGCCCGGTCAGGACAGTTCGGCGCAGGACTCGCTCACAGGCGATCAGGTGCGGTCTCTCATTACCGGGAACACCCTGCAGGGCAGCTTCATGGCCAATCCCCTGACCATGGTCTTCTACGCCGACGGCGTGGTACGAGGCTCCATCGGCATGACCGGCAGTGACGACGGGACCTGGGAGATCGAGGGCGACAAGTATTGTAATGAGTGGGTCACCTATTTCAGCGGTGTCCGCCGCTGCTATCTGTGGGTACCTCAGGGCGACGACAAGTACGTGTTGCAGAACGCCGACGATTTCAAGGTCCGGAATATCCAGGGACGCATCGAGAAGGGCAAGCCGAAGGGCTATTGACGAGCGTCAATTGGCCCGCCCCGGACGTCCCCGCGGCGTGCCGGCGTGGGTCTCTAAGCGCCGTAGTTACTAATAATTTGGTATCTGCGGTCAAACAGCGCTAGTATTCGTGCACGACGGGCGAGGTCGGCGATGTTGCTGGTCAATCCCGGATGTACCTTCGGGGCGAATTCGTAATTAGGGAGGACCGACATGTCCGCGAAAATCGCACGAGTTATGACGGTGGCCTTGGCCGTGATGTTCATTGCCGTGGGCACCGGCTGTGCAGGGAACACCGAGATAGAAGAAATCCGCAGCATGGCTCGCGAAGCCAAGGGCGCTGCCGACCGCGCTGAGCGGACGGCCAAGCGTGCAGAGACGCGGGCTAATGAGGCTCAGCGTCAGGCGGAGCAGGCTTTGTCGGCAGCCAACGCAGCACAGGCTTGCTGCACGGCGAACACCGAGAAGCTGAACCGCATGTTCAAGAAATCTATGACCAAGTGATGCCGGTGGGGACTCGTTTCGAGTCCCCGTCCATCAACGGTCTAGGGGTTTCACAGGCCTGACGCAGTTTTCCCGCCAGCGGGATAGTCCGTCGGCGTCCGGAGCCTGAAATCTCGTTGAACGGGAGGTCTTTCAGACCTCCTTTTTTTTTGCCCGTTGCCGAAGCACCGGCTACTGGATGCGGGTGTTTTCCTGGAAGTAAGGCCACAGGGCGAGGCCACGGGTCCAGCGCAGGCTGACATGGGTGTCGTCGACGGCGGCCGGCTGCGGACCGAGCGCCGACTCGCCGGACTCGAGACCGGTGTCCACTGTCTGCGCGAGCTTCAGCTGCACGATGGTGGGATCGGATACCGCGTAGGGAATGCCGGTGAGCGTCTCGACCACCGCCGTGACCTGCTCCCAGCGAATATGCTTCGACTGCTCGGGGGAGGTCGAGGCGACCACCTGGCGCATGGCGGCGCCGGCGCCGATGGCCCCGCCCAGCTCCAACTCGCCGGCGGCCGGATGCACCTCAACATACAGGACGCCGTCCCGCCATCCCGTCTTCACCGCCTGATTGACCACGTGCACGGGCGTATCCACGGGCACCGACTCGTAGAGGCTCACGATGTCCTCTGGATACATGCGCACGCACCCGTGGCTGACGCGCATGCCGAGACCATA
>CBDTYP010000309.1:0-4089 GCA_965364645.1 uncultured Gammaproteobacteria bacterium
GATAGACGAGGCCGTTGGTTTCGAAGTCGGGATGCAGCGCGACGTCCAGCAGGCCACCCTGGCCGACCGCCGCTATGGGCGGCAGCCCGCGCACGAAGTGCTTCTCGAGTGTCCGGCCGTCGACCCGCAGCAGTCGCCCGGGGCGCTCGGTGATAAGCCAGTCGCCGCCGGGCAGGAACGTCATCCCCCAGGGATGGTCGAGACCGCGTACCAGCGTGACGACGCGGAAGCGCTCCTTCTCGCTGTCGATGACCGGGGCCTCGGCGGCTGCCGCGCCGAGGGCGGCGGCGAGAGAAATCACGCCGGCGGCAATGGCGCGGCAGCGGGCGAAGAACGATGCGGGAGCCGGGCCGGCCGCGCTCATGATCGCAGATAGGAAGCGCCGTTGACGTCGACGATGCAGCCGGTCAGGAAGTCCGGCGCCTCGGTTCCGAGGAACACGATCGTGCGCGCCACCTCCTCGGGTTGGGCGACCCGGTTCAACGGGCTCTGGGTCCGAAGATCTTCGCCGTCGGGTCCGGCGAGGCGGGCAGCGGCGCGGTCGGTCTCGACGAAGCCGGGTGCGACGGTGTAAACGAACACGCCATGGGGCGCGAGTGCCTGGGCGAGGGACTGTCCCAGAGCGTTCAGGCCCGCCTTGCTGGCGCCGTAGGCCGGCTGCTTCGGCTCGCCGCGAAACGCGCCCCGGGATGACACGTTGACGATGCGTCCCCCGCCGTTCTCCATCATGTACTTCGCGGCGCAGAAACTCAGGTTCGCCGGTCCGAGGAGATTCGTGGCGAGTGTGCTTTGCCAGGCCGACTGCCACTCGGAGTAATCGACCTCTTCGACGATGTGGTGCTCGCCGATGCCGGCGTTGTTGACGACGACGTCCAGCGCACCCATGCGCTCGGTCACCTCGTCCACCAGGGCCGCCACCGCCATTGGGTCGGAAATGTCGGCCGCCACGGCGATGTGGCCTTCACCCTCCAGGCTCGCCAGGGTTTCGGCGGCTGCGTCGGCGCCCTGGCGATAGTTCACCGCGACCCGGTTGCCGCCTGTGGCGAACAGCCGCGCGGCGGCGCGGCCGATACCCCGGGATCCGCCGGTGACGAGGACGACCTTTCCACTTTCTCCCATGACGACGTCTCCGTGCCCTAAAGTTGGCGGCTGATGACCATGCGCTGGACGTCGCTGGTGCCTTCGTAGATCTGACACACCCGCACGTCGCGGTAGATCCGCTCGACGGGGAAGTCTTCCAGATAGCCGTATCCGCCGTGGATCTGGATCGCGTCGGAGCAGACCCTCTCGGCCATCTCCGATGCGAACAGCTTGGCCATGGATGCCTCCTTGATGCAGGGCTCTCCTGCGTCCCTGAGGGCCGCCGCCCCATGGACGAGCCCCCGGGCGGCCTCGATGCGCGTCGCCATGTCGGCGAGCCGGAACGCCACCGCCTGGTGCTTCACGATCGCTGAGCCGAAGGCTTCCCGCTCGTTGGCGTACGCGAGGGCCGCCTCGTAGGCGGCGCGGGCCATGCCGGTTGCCTGGGCCCCGATGCCGATGCGGCCGGATTCGAGATTCGCCAACGCGATCCTGTAGCCCGCGCCTTCGTCGCCCAGCATGAGATCCGGTGTCAGCTCCACATTCTCCAGCGCCACCTGGCAGGTGTCCGAGCATCGCTGCCCGAGCTTCTTCTCGACGCTGGCGACCCGATACCCTTCCGAGTTCGTCGGCACCAGGAACGCGCTGATGCCCCGGGAACCGGCGTTCGGGTCTGTTACCGCGAACACTATGGCCACGCCCGCGATGGAGCCGGAGGTCACGAACTGCTTCGTGCCGTTGAGGAGGAACTTGTTGCCCCGGCGTTCCGCCCGCGTGCGCAGGTTCGCCGCGTCGGATCCGGCCTGGGGCTCGGTCAGGCAGAATGCGCCGATCATCCGCCCGCCGGCCAGGGGCGCGAGGAAGCGTTCCTTCTGATTATCCGAGCCGAAGGTCTGGATCGCCGCGCACACCGGCGAGTTGTTCACCGCCATGATAGTGGAGACGCCGCCGTTGCCCGCGGCGATCTCCTCGAGCGCCAGCATGTAGGAGAGGAAGTCCGCGTCGGCGCCTCCCCATTCCTCCGGCACCATCATGCCGAGCAGGCCCAGCGTGCCCATCTCCGTAAGCACCTCGCCAGGTACCTTCCCCTCCCGGTCCCACTGCGCCGCGTTCGGCACCAGGCGCGCGGCGGCGAAGTCCCGCGCCATGTCGCGAACCATGTTCTGTTCGTCGTTGAGGATCACTGCCTGCGAAATGCGTCCGCCACCCAGGGGCGCCCGCTAGTGTGGCAGCGATGAGGAGTGTTGACCACCGTGGGGTGAACCCCGGCGGGTTGGGTGGGTTCCCGTAGGTTGGTGCTGAGCGCAGCGAAGCCCAACGTTCACGTCGCCACGTTGGGCTTCGCTGCGCTCAGCACCAACCTACGGGAGTATCTACTGGTACGCGAGCTCGCGGGTTTCGGTCTCGGGCATCAGTTCCCGCAGGCGATCCACCGCGGCGCGCATCTCCGTCTCCGGGACGGCGGCGTAGCCGAGCAGGAGACCCGGTTGTGGACACTCGCGCAGGTAGAAGCTGGACAGCGCGGCGACGTTGATTCCGGCTTCTTCCGCGCGACGGGCGATGTCGCGGTCGTCCATGGACTGGGGTAGATAGGTGGCCAGCTGCATGCCCGCGTCGGCCGGTCCAAGCTCCAGTACGTGGCCCAGTTGCTCGTTCAGCAGGCGTGTGAAGCGCTGCAGGCGGTCCGCGTAGAGTCCACGCATGCGGCGCAGGTGCGACGCGTAGTGTCCTTCGCTGATGAAGTCCGCGGCCGCCGCCTGGATCGCCAGTGGTGCGTCCTGGCCGGTGTGGCGCAGGGCGCGCCGGAACACGGTAACGAGGCCCCGGGGCACCACAAGGTAAGCGAGGCGCAGTGCCGGGAACATGGTCTTGGAGAAGGTGCCTACATAAATCACCCGCTCTGCCGTGTCGAGACCCTGCAGCGCCGAGAGGGGCCGCCCGCGGTAACGGTACTCGCTATCGTAGTCGTCCTCGATGACCCAGGAGTTTGCCCGTTGCGCCCACTCGAGGAGGCGGAGGCGCCGCTCGAGACTCATGGTGGTCCCCAGCGGGTACTGGTAGGACGGGGTCACGTAGGCGAGACGGGCCCGGGGCGCGGCACGCTCGCCCGCGGCCACGTCGAGGCCGTCGTCGTCCACGGGCACCGGATGGAGGCGTGCGCCGGCGCCGAGCAGCGCGCCCCTTGCGCCCGGATATCCCGGCTCCTCCATCCACGCGGTGTCGCCTGGATCCAGCAGCATACGGGACACGAGGTCGAGCCCGGCCTGGGCGCCGCCTACCACGATGACCTGGTCGGGGGAGCAGTTGACGCCCCGCGCCGCGCCCAGGTAATCGGAGATGGCGGTGCGCAGCGCCGGATGCCCGCCGTTCTGGCCGTAGCCCAGCAGTGCCGGCGTGGGCTTGCGGCTGTGGCGCATGAGTAGCCGCGACCACGTGCCGAAGGGGAACTCGTCGAAGGCGGGCAGTCCTGGCTGGAAGGCGCGACGCGCGGGGTCCGGGACGCTGCGCACGGTGCCGGCGAGCACGCGGCCGCGGGCCGACAGCGACAGCTCGGTGGGTCCCACCGGTGCCTTGTCCGCCGGCGGGGAGGCGATGCTCAAGAGCATGTCCGGAGCGATGGCGGTCACGGTGGTGCCGGATCCGACACGGGCCTGCAGATAGCCTTCGGCCACCAGCTGCTCGAAAGCCGCCATCACGGTGTTCCGCGCGACTCCGAGATCCGATGCCATCACCCGGGTGGAAGGCAGGCGCGTCCCCGGCCGCAACCGGCCCGCGAGGATGGCCTGGCGAAGCGCATCGAAGAGCTGACGATGCAACGGCAAGGCCCCATCCCGATCGAGGGAAACCGTCCCGAGTAATACAGCTGGCGTAGACATAATCTTGCGGTCCTCTGAAAAATTCCGAATTCACCACCACCCGGCACCCGAAGGCGCAAGGGCGTTTCAGTTTGAGTCCCCTCCCCCTCGCCCTCGAGGGGGAGGGACAGGGAGGGGGTGTAGACAAGGAGCG
>CBDTYP010000310.1:0-4087 GCA_965364645.1 uncultured Gammaproteobacteria bacterium
ACGCGGGAGACGGCGTGGGACCAGCCGGCCACCAGGCGCTCGCGCTCGCCGGTATCCATGGACGGCGTGAAGGCGCGATCTTTCTGCCAGTTGGCGGTGACGTCGTCCAGGGAATCGAACACACCCACCTGCACGCCCGCGAGGTATGCGGCGCCGAGCGCCGTGGTCTCGGTAACCACGGGGCGCTCCACCTGCAGGTCGACGATGTCGGCGAGGAACTGCATCAGCCAGTCGTTGGCCACCATGCCGCCGTCCACCCGCAGGGCCGCGAGATCCGCGGCGCCGTCGTCGGTGACCGCCTGGAGTAGATCACGGGTCTGATAGCAGATCGACTCCAGCGTGGCGCGGGCGATCTCGGCGACGCCGGTGTCCCGCGTGATGCCGAAGAGACCGCCCCGGGCCCGCGCGTCCCAGTGGGGCGCGCCGAGGCCGGTGAACGCCGGCACCAGATAGACGCCCCGGTTATCCGGGAGGTGGCTTGCGAGCGCCTCGGTCTCGGCGGCGAGTTGGATAATTCCGATGCCGTCCCGGAGCCACTGCACGGCGGCGCCGGCGATGAAGATGGAGCCCTCCAACGCGTAGGTGACCTCGCCGCCCAACCGATAGCAGACCGTGGTCAACAGGCGGTTGCGGGATCGCGCGGCTTCGTTCCCGGTATTGACGATCACGAAGCAGCCGGTCCCGTAGGTGCTCTTGATCATCCCCGGCGCGAAGCACGCCTGGCCGACGGCCGCCGCCTGCTGATCGCCGGCGATCCCGGTGACCGGTATGGCGCGTCCCAGGAGCTCCACGTCCGTGTCGCCGAAGTGTGCCGCGCAGTCGCGCACCTCCGCCAGCATTGAACGGGGCACGCGGAAAAGCTCGAGCAGCCCGTCGTCCCAGGTCTGGGAGTGGATATTGAAGAGCATGGTGCGCGACGCGTTCGTCGCGTCGGTCGCGTGCACGCGTCCACCGGTCAGGCGCCACAGCAGGAACGTGTCCACGGTGCCGAAGGCGAGCTCGCCCCGTTCGGCTTTCTCCCGCGCACCATCGACGTTGTCGAGGATCCACGCGATCTTGGTCGCGGAGAAATAGGGATCCAGCAGTAACCCGGTCTTAGCTGAGATCAGATCCCCGTGACCGGCGGCGCGAAGCGCATCGCAGTCCTCCGCGGTGCGCCGATCCTGCCACACGATGGCCCGGTGTACGGGCTTGCCCGTTCGCCGATCCCAGACGAGCGTCGTCTCCCGCTGATTGGTGATACCGATGGCGGCGATGGTGCCGGCGTCGACGTTACTCGCGCCGCAGACCTCCCGGCAAACGTTCAACGTCGTCGACCAGATCTCCTCCGGATCGTGCTCGACCCAACCGTCGTCGGGATAGTGCTGGGCGAACTCCTGCTGGGCCACGGCGAGGGACTTGCCGGTCGCGTCGAAGACGATGGCGCGGCTGCTGGTCGTGCCTTGATCGATGGCGAGGATCGTAGCGCCGGTGCCCATGGCGGATCGTCAGTGCTTCCGGTACTGAGCGCCGCCGAAGAGATTCTCCCGCGCCTCGGCGGAGATCGCTCCGGTGCGCTGGTGCTCGGCCAGCACCTCGACGCCCCGCTGCACGGCCGGGCGCGCCGCGATGGCATCGAACCAGCGTTTCATGTTGGGGAAGTCCTCGTGCTTCTGCCCCTGGCGCTCCGGGCGCCGGAGCCAGGGGAAGCAGGCGATGTCGGCGATGGTGTAGTCATCGCCGGCGAGGTACGCGCTCTCCGCGAGTCGCTTGTCCATCACCCCATAGAGGCGGGCCGCCTCGTTGGTGTAGCGATCGACGGCGTAGGGGATCGGCTCCGGCGCGTACACCCGGAAGTGGTGGGTCTGGCCGAGCAGGGGCCCGATGCTGCTCATCTGAAACATCAGCCATTGGATGACCTGGTAGCGGTCCGCCATGTCCGTCGGCATGAGCTGGCCGGTCTTCTCCGCGAGATACATGAGGATCGCGCCGGACTCGAACAGGGAATAGCTCTTCCCACCGGGTCCGTCTCTGTCGATCATCGCCGGCATCTTGTTGTTCGGACTGATGGCCAGAAAATCCGGGTCGAACTGATCGCCTTCGTTGATGTTCACGGGGATCACGCGGTACTCGAGGCCGACTTCCTCGAGCATGATGTGCACTTTGTGGCCGTTCGGGGTAGGCCACGTATAGAGATCGATCATGGGTGGTTTCTCGAATGACGATGGAAAACGTTGAGACGCATTCTACGGTAGATAGTTCGCCTGCCACAGGTACCAGCTGGCCACGGATCGGTAAGGCCGCCAGCGCTCTCCGTAACGCAGCAGCTTCTTCGGCTCGGGCAGGGCGCGGCCGCCGTGGGACAACTGAAAGCCCTTGCGCACGCCGAGATCCGTCACCGGCAGGACATCCGGGCGGCCGAGCTGAAAGATCAGCATCATCTCCGCGCTCCACTGCCCGATGCCCCGCACCAGGCTCAGGCGCTCGATGATGGCGTCGTCGTCCATGCGTTCGAGCTGGCGTCGAGTCGGCACGGTTCCGTCCAGGGCCTTCTCGGCGAGATCCCGGGCGGCCCGCTGCTTCGGCCGCGAGAGCCCCGCCCCGCGCAGGTCCTCGTCCGAGAGCTTCTGCAGCCGCCGCGGGCCGGGCCGATCGCCGGGGAACAGCGCCACGAGCCGGCCGTGAATGCTCGCCGCCGCCTTGGTGGTGATCTGCTGGTAGACGATGGCGTGCAGGAGCATCTGGAACGGGCTCATGGCCTCCCGGGTCGGCATGGCGAAGGGGCCGACCCGTGCCATCAGGTCGGCGAGCTTCGGATCCGCATCCGTCAGTTGGGCGACGGCGACCCGGGGGTCATACTTGAGTGGCGACAGTGGAGACTCCCATGCGCTATCCGGCATCGCGTTTGCGCGCGATCTCCTGCTGGCGCAGCTCGATGCGGCGCACCTTGCCCGTGGTCGTCATGGGCAGCGTCTCGACGAATTCGATCTCCCGGGGATACTCGTGAGCCGCAAGGCGCTGCTTGACGTTCTGCTGGATTTCCCGTGCGAGCGCATCCGACGGCGACTTCCCCTCGGCGAGGATGATGAAGGCCTTGACGATCTCGCCGCGCAATTCGTCGGGGCTCCCGATCACCGCCGTCTGGGCGACGGCCTCGTGCTTCAGGAGGCAGTCCTCGATCTCCCCCGGCCCGATACGGTGCCCCGCGCTCGAGATGACGTCGTCCTTGCGCCCGACGAACCACAGGTAGCCGTCCGCGTCCCGGTAGCCGAGATCGCCGGTCCCCCAGTAATCGCCGATGAACTTCTCACGGGTAGCGTCTTCGCCCTGCCAGTAGCCGAGAAAGAAGATGGGGTCGTCGCGCCGCGCCGCGAGCTCGCCCACCTCGCCGTCGGGCATGGGCCGGCCCGTCGGGTCCACCGGCTCGACGTTGTGACCGGGATATGGCTTACCCATGGAGCCGGGGCGCACCGGCATGATCGCCGAGCAGTTGCCCACCAGGTAGTTGAACTCCGTCTGTCCCCACATCTCGTTCACGTCGACATCGAGCGCATCGGAGGCCCAGCGCACGACCTCGGTGCCGACCGTTTCGCCGGCGGACATGATGGAGCGGAGCGCGATGCCGTGTCTCTGCTTCGGGTTCTCCACCTGCATCATCATCTTCATCGCCGTGGGCGGGATGAAACCGTTGCGCACGCCGTAGCGGCCGATGAGCCGGCAGGCCTCTTCCGGGTCGAAGCGCCCGCCCGCGTAGCCGAGCACCGGGACCCCGTAGTGCAGCGCCGGCAGGAGCGCATCCAGCAACCCGCCGGTCCACGCCCAGTCCGCCGGCGTCCACATGAGATCGCCTTCCCGGGGATAGAAGTTCTGGGAGAGCTCGAAGCCCGGCAGGTTGCCGAGCAGGCAGCGATGGGCATTGAGGGCGCCTTTGGGCGGGCCGGTGGTCCCGGAGGTATAGATGAGCAGGGCCGGGTCGTCGCTCCGGGTCTGCACGCGGTCGAAGCTTGCCGACGCCGACGCCAGCAGGTCCCGGTACGATTCGTCGGCGCCGCCGCCGGGGTCGCACACGATGAGCGTCTCGAGATCCGGCAGACCCGGCCGGAGATCG
>CBDTYP010000311.1:0-4084 GCA_965364645.1 uncultured Gammaproteobacteria bacterium
GCAATCCGCTGCGCCCGCGGGCCGTGCACCTGCTGGGCGAGCGCCTGTACCAGGGGCTCTATTCGCTGGTGGCCTTCGCCATATTCGTGCCCCTGGTCCTCGTCTACTCGGGCAACAAGCATGTGGGCCCACTGCTCTGGAGCTTCGATCCGAACCTCGCACTCGGCATCATCACGCGGGTCGGCAACACCGTGGCCGTGATGCTGGCGGTCGCCGGCATCTTTCGACCCAGTCCATCGGGGGTGACGGGCACACCGACACGGCGCCCCCGCGGCGTGCAGCGTATCACCCGGCATCCGTTGTTCATGGGTTTCGTGCTGTGGGCGATGATGCATCTCCTCGTGAATGGTTTTGCATCCGATGTAGCCTTCTACGGCGGCTTCGTGGTCTTCGGCCTGCTCGGGAGCTGGCACCAGGATCGCAGGCAGAAGGCGCTGCCCGATGGATCGTATGCGAAGTTCTGCGAGCTGAGTCCGTTCCTGCCTTTCACCCGCGGCGGCGTCCTGAAGGGCCTGCGGGAGATCGGAGCCGTGCCCATTGTCGTAGGCCTGCTGGCCGCGGGGCTGTTGCGTTACTTCCATGCCGTCCTGTTCGGTTGACCGGAAACCGCATCGAGACTTTTCGACCGCGACGCGTGCCGCCGCGTTGTTCCTGTGCCTGAGCGCGATCGCCTGTCCGCTGTCCGCCATGGACCCCGGTTCGTACGAGGCCGGAGAGGCGGCGCTTCTGAACGGCGACTACGCGGCGGCGTGGCGGATTCTCGCGCCCCTCGCAAAGGCGGGTGATGCCCGTGCACAGAATGACGTAGGCGTCATGTACGGGCGCGGGCTCGGCGTCGCGCAGTCCTACGCCGAGGCGGTCATGTGGCTTACGCGCTCGGCGGAGCAGGGCAATCCTCACGCTCAGAGTACCCTCGGCTACCTGTACTATCGCGCCCGCGGTGTCGATCAGGACTTCGCCGCGGCGGCGCTGTGGTCGCGCCGCGCGGCGGAGCAGGGGATCGCCAGCGCCCAGAGCAACCTCGGCCTGCTCTATGACAAGGGCCAGGGAGTCGAACAGTCCTTTGCCGAGGCCGTTCGCTGGTATCGGCGCGCCGCGGAACAGGGATACCCGGAGGCGCAACGCAACCTGGGTTCCATGTACGAGCACGGCCACGGTGTTCCCGCGGATCCCGTGCGCGCCTACGCCTGGTACGGCGTAGCGTCGGCGGGTGGGGACGAGGTTGCGCTGCAGCTGCGCGGACGTCTAGCCGCGCGCATGTCGAAGGGCGACGTCACGCGTGCCCGGGAGATGGCGCAGGATCTGCACGGGCGCTTTGGCGCGTCCGGACACGACGCGCGCTGAGAACTACACTTTAAGCCGTGAAAGTGTTGATCGTGATCATAGTGGTGGCCGTTGCGGCGGGCGCTTTCTATGTATATCGTAACCCCACCGTCGTTAGTCCGTTGGTCGAAGGCACGCCGCTCGAGGGCCCCGTTCGCAGTACGCTGGGTACGACGCGGGTTTACAAGTGGCGGGACGCGGACGGCGTCATGCAGATAACCGACGAGCCCCCGCCAGAGGGGACGAAATTCGAAGAGCTGGAGTATCAAAACGACGCGAATGTGATACCTTCGGTACCGACAAATAAGACTAAAAAGAATTAGAAAAGGGGCCGTTAGACACTAATTTCCCTATAGCCGCCGCCCGCTGCACCCGGGGCATGCGGCACAGTTCACATTCCGGCCTCCGGGTGCGGCGCAAAACCAACTGTCTGGTCGCAGTGAGCCGCGTGCGGCGTCTGGATTCGGCGCACCGTGCTAGTCTGCAAAGCTAGGGGGCTGTTCGAAATGGCAACGACAGAGCAGGGGACGACACTCCAGCACGACGAGCAAATGGACAAACTGCGCATCAGCAATGGTCAGATTCAGGCGGCACCCCTGGGGCCGACGCTGTCCGATGATGCCGATTCGACCGAGTCCGACGCCGCCCCGCCCGAGAATGCCGGCACCCTTCTGGATCCCGAGCTTCGCCGAAACTTCATCATCCCGCCCAAGGAACGCGCCCTCGAGTGCATCGCCGTGCTCCTCACCCTCGCGCGCACCAACCTGGGAACATCTCAGCGCAACCTCCATGCCGCCAAGCGCGAGGAGAAAGACAAAGAGCTCGCCCATTGGAAGTGGGAGTCTCTCCACTGGCTACGCCGCTGCGGCAAGTGGAGCAACCACAAACGCAAAGTCGAATCCCGAGACTAATCGAGCGAGTCCGAATTCTTCTACTTCTTTTCCTGGGTTTTGATGGGGCCGCCGGCTTCGCGCCAGGCTTCGAATCCGCCGTCGACGTGGCAGACCCGTTTCAGGCCCATGCGCTGGGCGGTCTGGGTCGCGAGCGCCGATCGCCAGCCCTTGCTGCAGTAGAAGATGAAGCGCTTGTCCGCGTGGAAGAGATCCTTGAAGTAGGGGCTTTCCGGGTCGATCCAGAACTCCACCATGCCGCGGGGCATGTGGAAGCAACCGGGCACCTTGCCGTCGTGGGCGAGCTCGCGGACGTCCCGGAGATCGACCATCACCACGTCGTCGTCGGCGTGCACGGCGATCGCGTCCGCGACGGGCAGCGTCTCTATCTCGCCGTTCGCTTGCGCCACCAGCTGCTTGACGCCCGTGGTGATATCAATCGTCATGGCTGTCCTCCTGCTCGAGGCGGTAACGGATCAGGGTAGGGGAGTCGTCCTTCGGGCGGAGGCCAAGTGAGAAGACGCCGTCGCTCGCGAGCTGCATGACGTCGCGGCGCAAGAGCACCGGATCGCCGTCGCCCTGGACTATCCAAGTGCCCGTGGAGCTCATGTCGGTCAGCAGGACCTTCCCTCGGCGCACCGTCAACAGCGCATGATCCCGCGAGACACAGGGCTCGTCGATGACGAGGTCGCAGCTGTTGGCCCTGCCGATGTGAAAGCCGGCGCCGCCGTCCCGGCGCACGATCGTGCGGCCGCCGAATTGCAGCGTGACGTTCATCTTGGGCCCGCTGGCGCTTTGCAGATCCTTCGGGTGCACCGTGTGCTTGCCGTCCTCGCGGACGTAGTAAGTCACCTGGGTGTCATCCTTGAACACCGCATAGATATTCATCGGCTCGGACTTGCCCTTCACCGTCTGGGTATCGAGAAGCCGAATCTGCTGCTGCAGGCCCTCGGTGAGCTCCGAGTACACGGCCTCGGTGGTGATGATCTCCCCGGGCTTCGCCATTGACTGCATGCGCCCGGCGATGTTGACGACATCCCCGAATATTCCCCCTCGATCCTGGACCACCGGGCCATAGTTGATGCCGACATGGATCTCCAGCGGGCTCCCGGTCTGGGCATCCATCATCCGGGTAGCCGCGCGCACGGCGGAGTTCGCGTCGGGGAACGTGCACAGCACGTCGTCGCCCTTGGAGCGCAGCACCGTCCCTCCTTCCTCGCCGACGACCTCGGTTATGCTGTCCAGGCAGTCGGCGATCAGGCCGAGCGCCTTCAGGTTACCAGAGCTCTCGTAGAGCGGGGTGCTGCCGCAGACGTCGGCGATCAGGACCGCGACTGTCATTTCCTCTCTTGCCATCAGTAGGACCTCGGC
The DNA here is from genome assembly GCA_965364645.1 of uncultured Gammaproteobacteria bacterium. Lineage (GTDB taxonomy): Bacteria > Pseudomonadota > Gammaproteobacteria > HK1 > HK1 > JAABYT01. The sequence continues at coordinate 3,585 of CBDTYP010000311.1, forward strand.
AGGCCGAGCACGTGTTGCGCGATGTAGTTCAGCACCATGTTCGAGGATACCGGCGCGGTGCGGAAGAGACGCGCCTCCCGCCATTTGCGTTCAATCTCGTACTCGCGGGCGAAGGCGAATCCACCGAAGATGTCGAAGCAGGCATCACCCGCCTCCCAGCAGGCCTCCCCCGCGAGATACTTCGCCATGTTGGCCTCCGCGCCGCAGGAACGCCCGGCCTCGAACAGCGCCGTCGCCTTGCGCACCATGAGGTCGGCGGCCTCGAGATGGGCGTGGGCCTTCGCGATGGGGAACTGCACACCCTGGTTCTCGCCGATCTTGCGCTGGAACACCACCCGTTCGTTGGCATACTCCGTCGCGCGGCGGATGAAGTAGCGTCCGGTGCCGATAGCCTCGGCGGCGATGAGGCAGCGCTCGGCGTTCATGCCGTCGAGTATGTAGCGGAATCCCTTACCCTCTTCGCCGATGAGGCTCGACGCCGGTATGCGCAGGTTGTCGAA
>CBDTYP010000312.1:0-4082 GCA_965364645.1 uncultured Gammaproteobacteria bacterium
CCCGGTTCCGCTCCAGCACGGCGAACAACCTGGCGATGACGTCGTCGGACATCGCGAGCCCTCCGGCGATGTAAGGCTACACTATCGGTCCTATGCAGCCTTGGTGGCGACGAACTCCTTACACAGCATCACCGCCTGGGGCGCGTTGTCGCCGTAACCGTCCGCGCCGATGTTGTCGGCGAAATCACGGGAGACCGGGGCGCCGCCCACGATCACCGGGATATTCAACCCTTCCGCCTTGATCTGCTCGATGATGATGCGCATGAACGGCATCGTCGTCGTCAGCAACGCCGACAGGCCGATGACATCGGCATTCACTTCCCTGGCGGTCTCGATGATCTCCTCCGCCTTGGTGTTGACGCCCAGATCGACGACCTTGAAGCCGGCGCCCTCGAGCATCATGCCCACGAGGTTCTTGCCGATGTCGTGAAGATCGCCGAACACGGTAGCGGTGACGATGACTCCCTTGGGCTTGGATTGGGTCGCGGTGAGAATCGGCCGCAGCACTTCGAGTCCCGCCTTCATGGCACGGGCGGCCAGCAGCATCTCCGGCACGAACATCTCGCCGGCGGCGAAGAGATCCCCGACCTCGCCCATCGGCGGGATGAGCCCGTCGTCCAGGATCTCCATGGGGATCTCGCCGTCGTCGAGGGCCTGCTGCACCAGCACCGGGCAATTGTCGTTGTCGAAGGCCATCACCGCGTCGTAGATGTCCTGGAATATGGGCTTGCGCGCGGCGGCGTCCGCCTCCAGCTGCTCGCGGTTGACTCCGCTGGCGTAGATGCCCATGAAGCCCTTGCCGCCGGTAGTGGCCGCGTCGATGCCGTCGGGGCCGCTGAAGATCTGACCGGCGTAAGGCCGTTCACCCGCGCGGAAGTCCTTGATGGCCCGAAGCGCCGCCTCCACGTGCGAGGTGGGCGTCTGCGCGCTCAACGAGCAGAGGTAGAGGTAGAACTTTTTGCCGTAGGGCCCGGAGCTGCCCACCTCCATGTACTCGTGGATGCGCTTGTAGATTTCTTCCTCGGGCCCCTGGGTGAGCAGGTGGTTGCCGACGCCGAAGCTGAGCGCGCAGCCGCGCTTGTCCGCGTACTCGCGGATACGCTTGGTGCCGACGCGGAAGCAGTCCGGATCCTGGACCTTCAGGTACTGAGGGGTAACCGTCAGCTTGACGTCCCAGTACTTGTCATAGTCCTCGGCGAACGCGTCTCCCCACCAGTTGTCGCAGCGGATGCCGTCGCCGCCGCCGCAGAGCTCGCGGAGCTTCAGGATATACGGAACCGAGAACTCCTCGAGGATCTCCTCGGTGATGAAGGGAAGCGATCCCACCGCGTCCTTGCCATTGGCGATGTAGGCATCGGGTAGAACCTTGAAATACGCATTGATGTAGGGCGCTAGAACTTCCTCGACCAGGAAGTCCATGAGCTTGTGCACGAACTTCGGGTTCTCGCCCATGGCCATGATGAGGCGCTCGAACTGCATCACCTGGGCCGCCAGGTTGATGGGCGCGCAGTAGTGCATGTAGTGGGTGTAGCCGGTGAGCTCTTTGCAGATCTGCAACGCTTCCAGCACCCAGGGCAGGCGGCCGGTCTTGAAGGGGTCCGGCGCCTTCGCCTTCGCGAGATCCTTCTCGTTTGCGATGATTACCCGCGTGTTGTCGAGTGCCGGGTACAGCTCGTCGAACCAGGCCATGTCGCCGCCGAGCGCCTCGGCTTCGACTGAGTAGACGTCCCACACGAGATCCGGGATGTCGAAACCGAGCTTCGACTGTGCGTCCAGATTGCCGCGCACGAAGAGCTCCGGGTCGCTGAAGAACTTGTGGCCGTTGTAGCCGCCGTACTTCATGCAGAACTCCGCCATCTGCGCGGTGACCGGGACCCACTCGGCCTCGCCGCCGTCGATGATGGCCTTGTACTCTTTGATGCCGGCGCTGAAATCGTATTCGTATTCGGACATGGCTCTAATCTCCTGGTGCAGGGCGCACGCCGCCGGGAATGAAATTCCGGCAACGCGCGCATACCAACCCTTTGTACGGTTCCCCATGGAACCGGTCCCGTGGGACCAAGGGCTGGGACGGCCGGGCCGTCTTGGAAGAGCCCACTCAGCGCGTTGTTTAACGTGGTGGCAAGTGTCCACTGGAAAACCACGGCTCCCGGCGGGGCCGGGAACGGAAAAAGGGTCGCAAATACCGATGGGTTCGTCAAGGCGGGCACGGGCGGCTCGGTATACAGGGACGCCGGATTCTGGTGATATTCCCCCATGACCAAGCGCACACGACTGTGGACCAGCGATCGGCACTCCGAGTATTGGGCGTCCCAGGACGAAGCCGAGCGGCGCGCCAATGCCCACAAGTACGGGGAATACACCGCGGCGGACCTGGACCGTATCTGGCGCGCCCTCGGCGAGGACGAGCGCGCCCTGCTGGAGTACCTGCTGCTATCGGGACGGCGATCGGTGGTGGCGCTCTACGAGGACCCGCTCTGCAACGCGCTCGTGGAGCGAAAGCTCCTGCAGACGCCGGCCGGCGTCGGCACCCTGCTCATGCAGAATCTCGAGACCACGTTCAAGATCCCCCGGGCCGTGTGGGAGGAGATGAACCTGCGCAAGGAGGAGCTGCTGTCCGGCGGCGGCTCCGGTACCGCCCCCGATCGCGACGAGCGCCTGCGAGAGCTGTCGGAGAAGATCGGCCCGCACATCAGAGGCTAGCGTCCGACGGACCGCCCGCGGCGAGACCATGACACCTTCCGCGAACATGAGTGACGACACCCGCGCCATCGCCTTGCTGTGCGGGCACTTCGGCCCGCGGCGGGGCGAGCCGAAGCCCCTGAGCCCGGCGGAGTACCACGGTTTCGCGGGCTTCCTGCATTCCCGGGATCTCGGGCCGGCGGCGCTGCTCACCGGCGACGCCGGCGCGGCGCTGGCCTCCCACGCCGGTGATCTGCCCTCCACGGAGCGCATCGGCGCGCTGCTGTCCCGGGATCGCGAGCTCGGCACGGCGATGACCCGGTGGCAACGGGCCGGAATCTGGGTGATGGGGGAGGGCGATCCACACTATCCCGCGCACCTGCGCAGTCGTCTGGGGAGCGGCGGGTTCCCCCTGCTTTTCGGCGCCGGGCCCATCGACCGCCTGGATCGCGGCGGGGTGTGCATCGTGGGTTCCCGGGACAGCCCGCAGATCGGACTCGAGTTCGCCCGCACCCTGGGCGCGCGCTGCGCCCGGGAGAGCATGACGGTGATCTCGAGCGACATGCGCGGGATCGATCGGGAAGCCATCAGCGCGGCGCTCGGGGGCGGCGGCAGGGTGATCAGCGTGCTCTCCGACAGCCTCGAGAAGGCGACGGCCGCGAAGCGCAACCGCGCGGCCCTCGAGAGCGGATCCATGACCCTGGTCACGCCCTTTTCCCCGGACACGCGCTTCTCGGTCTCCAATGCCATGCGCGCCAACAAGTACCAGTACGCGTTATCCGACGTGGCGGTGGTGGTGGACACGAGGCGCAAGGGCGGTGTCTGGTCTGGAGCCGACGAGAATCGCAACGAGGGCTGGGTCCCCGCGTTCGTGCGCGCCGGCGAGCGCATGTCACCGGGCAACACCGCTCTCCTGCATCTCGGCGCGCAGCCGATCACGCTGGAGGACGTCAGGGACTGCGAACGGCTCGACGATCTGTTCCTGGCACGCTCCCGGGGCGCGGATCCGGCGCGGACTCCGGAGCCGCCGCTCGTCCCGGATCTCTATGGCGAGTTCCTTCGCGGGCTGCGCGCGCTGCAGGCGGACGGTCCGGTATCGGAGGCCCGCGTGATGGAAGTCTTCGCCATTGAGCGCTCCCAGGCGCGTAAATGGCTCGCGCGGGCGGTATCGGAAGGACGCGCGGAGAAGCACGGCCGACCGGCGCGCTATCGCGTGGTTGATGCGGGATGACGACGGGCTAGAGATCGAGTACCAGCATTGCGCTCTTCGCGCGCGATACGCAGGGTGTGAGCACGCTGTCCTGCTCGTCGCGGCTGAGGATGTAGTCCTTGTGATCCGGCTCACCCTCGAGATAGCGCGTCTTGCATGTCGCGCACAGCCCTGAGTTGCAGGAGATCGA
>CBDTYP010000313.1:0-4034 GCA_965364645.1 uncultured Gammaproteobacteria bacterium
GTGTATCGGGGGATCACGACGCCGGGGTCGGGGTCCCGCCCCACGCGGCTCCAGACGAATCCGTAGTAGAGCAGCAGGATGAGGAGGCCGCCGAAGCCGGCGAAGTAGCCTGCGTTGTCGGCGAGCAACCATTCGAGACGCTGACCGGACGTCGGTTCGCTCACGTGCCCCTTGGGCCAGCTGACGACGATGGTGAGGCCTTCGTTGGGCCCGAGCCCGCGGCTGGTGCGAAAATGCGCGCGGCTGTCGAGATCCAGGGCCGCCTCGTAGTCCCGCCCCTGCGCGCCCTCGGGTCCGGTGTAGGCCTCGAGAACCATCTCCGCGCCGGGCACGCTCGACGGGAGCCCGACGGTGGCACCGGCCTCGTCGATGGGGAAGGCCCAGCCGTTGCCGGTGACGTTCCAGTAGAGCTCGTCGTGGTCGTCGAAGAAACCGAGCTGCCGATCGGTGCGGTAGAAGAGCGTGTAAGTGTACTCGCCGGTCTGCAGGTGAACGTTCTTGTCGCCGATGTAGATGCGGATGCCGTTGCCCATCGACTTGCGATGATTGGGCTCCGGCGCCCCGTCCCTGGAGACCCGGATGCCGGTATAGGCCACGACGGTCCCCCGCCCGTAGGCATCACGATAGGTCGTCGGCAGATCCCGGTAGATGCCGCGCTTGATGTTGCGCCCCTCGGCCCGCACGGTGATCGTCTCCGTCACCCCCATGGACCCGTCGGCGTAGACGTCGATGTCCGCGTGAAATCGGATGATGCGCTCCGCGGCCTGGGCGTGCAGGGGCGCGAGCAGCAGGAGCGCAACGACGGCGCGGGCCAGGTAGGCGCGGGTGGGTTCCCACCGCCACCTAGTCCATCGAGGGTGATTCACGCTCCGTCGTGTCGTCGAGCTCAAAGTAATCCGCCTTGATGAAGCGGAAGAGCCCCGCCACCAGGTTGTCCGGGAAGGAGTCGATCCGCGTATTCAGTATGCGCACGGCGCCATTGTAGTAACGGCGGGCGTATTGAATATTGTTTTCGACATCCGTGAGGTCTTTCTGAAGGGCCAGGAAGGCATCGTCGGCCTTCAGATCCGGATAGGCCTCGGCCAGGGCCACCAGGCCGCGGACCCGGCCGCCCAGCTCCGCCTCGACGCCTCCGATCTCGGCGACGTTGCGGGACTGCTCGCTGCGGGTTCTGAGCGCGGTCACCTCGGTGAGGGTCTCGGCCTCGTAGGCGGCGTAGTGCTGCACCGCGTCGACGAGCTTGGGGATGAGATCGTGGCGTCGCTTGAGCTGGACGTCGATGTCGCTCCACGAGGACAGCACGCGGTTCTTGTCCCCGACGAGGCGGTTATAGATGAGTATGCCCCAGACGGCGATGGCGGCCAGACAGGCGAGGACGAATGTCACGGCGCGATCCCTACGGGTCCAGCTCCATCCAGATGGGTTGATGGTCCGACCCCGCCGCCTCGGCGTCGATACCCGCGGCCCGGATGCTGTCCTTGAGGCTCGCACTCACGAAGCAGTAGTCGAGGCGCACGTGGCGCCCGTCGATGTCGGCGGTGACGCCGTCGTCCTCGCCGTTCCCGGCCGCCACCCAGGCGTCCACGAGGCCGGGGGGATTGGTGATGCGCCCGCCGTAGGCGGAGACGGGCCCCGTGATCCGAGTGTACTCGCCGGAATCCGGCTCGAAGTTGAAATCCCCCATGAGCACGGCCTCCGTCGGCAGGGCCGGCGGCATCCCGTCCCGGATCCATTCGTCCTTGAGCCCGCCGCCGCTAATCGCGGCGCCTTCCATCGGCGCTTGCTCGTGGACCGCCAGCAGGCGTTCCACCTGCGGCATGCGGGTCTCCGCGGACAGATGGGTCAGGTGTACCGAGTACAGACGCAGGAGCCCCCGGCCGACGTCGATGACGCCTTCCAGCGCGCTGCGTTGGATGCTCATGGGGCCGAGGCTCGCGTACTTCGGCAGAAGGTGATTGCGCGACGACAGTATCGGCCGACGGCTGAGCAGCATGTTGCCGAACTGTCGTCGGCGGCCCTCGACCCGGCCCCCGATCCGACCATCGCTTCCCTGGCTGCTCCCGTCGACGTCGAAGCCGGCGCCGTAGACCCAGTAGTACTCGCGAAGGAGCTCCGCGAGCTCCGCGGGCTGGTCGCGCATGCCCGAGCGCTGCCAGAAGCGCTCGACCTCCTGCAGCGCGATGACATCGGCGCCGGCGACGGCAGCGGCGATGCGCTCGAGATCGAATACGCCGTCCCGCCCGCGGCCGTACTGGATGTTGTAGCTGACGAGCTTCACGCGTCCCCCAGCAGAGCACGCCGGAAACGGTGCTTCAAGTATGTCCCGTCCCGTGGCGGGAGCACGGTCTCGTGGCGCTCGGTGGACACCTTGATGTCGGCGAACAGCGGACCCGGGGCTTCGTAGAGCACCGTCGTCAACGTATCCAGATCGCTCCGGGTGTACACCGTGCGGGCACTCTCGAAGCCGGCGGCGGCCGCTATTCCCGCGAGATCGACGCCGTGGTGGGTATGGGTGAACTGCATGCCGGTCTCGCCATAGACTTCGTTGTCGATGACGACCACGGCGAGATTCTTCGGCCGCTGCACCGCGATGGTGGCGAAGGCGCCGAGGCCCATGAGCATCTCCCCATCACCGGTGATCACCAGGACCCGGCGTTCGGGACGGGCGAGCGCGAGGCCCAGGCCGATCATGGCCGCGCCACCCATGCCGCCCCACACATAGAAATTCGCCTCCACGTCGCCCACCGCGGCCGCGTCCCAGGTGGTGCTGCCGAGCCCCGTGACGAGGAGCGCATCCCCGCGCTCCGCCAGGAGCCTCGAGACCACGTCCCGGCGATCGAGGCTCGCGGGCGATGGGTCCGTTGGATTCATTTCCACTCCTTCGAGCCGATGATGCGCTGGGAGATGACCACGGCCACCGCACGGAACGCGTCGAAGGCGAGCCTGGACGCGGACGCCACGGTTTCCGCGACCGCGCCGGCCTCGTCCACGTGCTGGACGATCACGCCGGCGTTGCCGAGCGCCGCTCCGACGCCCTGGCCCATGGGCACCTGCCATGGATTGAACTCACCCCATTCGCCGCGCATGGTCACGATAGAGAGCAGAGGGAACCGGCACTCCTGCACCATGGACAGCATGTTGATGCAATTGCCGACGCCGCTCGACTGCATCAGGAGCACGCCCCGGGCCCCGCCGAGCCAGGCACCGGCCAGCAGCGCGACGCCCTCTTCCTCCGTGGTGAGCGCGACGCTGTGCATGGCTTCGTTGGACCGGCAGAGATCGATCAGGCGTGCGTGCCCTGCGTCCGGCACGTAGGCGACCTGGCTTATGCCGGCATCGCAGAATACATCGAAGATCGCGTCGGGCCAGCGTGTGGATTCCCCGGCCCCCGCCCCCGCATTCATATTATTGGCTTTCTTGCTCTTGTGGCTTGTGCTTGAGGATTGTCTCTACTTCCCTTGCCTTGTCAATCGTCACGGTAACCGACATCGGCAGGCTCACAGCAGGCCCCGGGCTGCCACCGCGTCGGCGAAGCCCTGATCGTCGTTCGAGGCAACCACCGTGTAGCGATCCTTCAGGGGCGGTGCCGCGTTGGCCACGACGAAGGCGTGCCGGGCCCATTCAAGCAGATCCCGATCGTTGTAGTCGTTGCCCACCGCCAGGACGTCGTCGTGGTCCACGCCGTGGCGCGCCCGCAACCACTCCGCCGCCAGGGACTTGGAGGCCGTGGGCGGAAAGATCTCGATCCACCGGGAAACATGGTCCAGGGGCGACGTGGTGAGCACGACGTTAAGGTGGTGGAGCGCGTCCACCAGCGCCTCGTAGTGGGAGTCGCTTCCCGGCGTCTCCACGGCGAGGAGCTGGCTCACGCGCAGGCCTTCGAGATCCCTTCCGTTCAGGGGCTCGGCGTAGTCCTCGTAGCGCGCGCAGCGGCGATCGAAGTCGGGATTCTCCAGGCCCGCGTGGTGGTAGAGAAAGTGATGATTGTCCGGCACGCCGAGATGGACCATGAACGCCAGCTCCCGCGCGAGCAG
>CBDTYP010000314.1:0-4017 GCA_965364645.1 uncultured Gammaproteobacteria bacterium
GTGCCGGGGGTGGTGCTGGTCGGCATGGACCGCTGATCGCCGCCGTCGGGTGCGAATCCCTGTCCGGGGTGCTAATCTTGCGCCCAAGCCCCTCGAGAGAAGCACCGCTTGCTCCCATGAAGACAATCCTGGTGCCCTTTTACGACGACGACATCGCCGAGAGCGCGCTCGGTGCATCCTGGCTTGTGGCCGAACGCTTCGCGAGCTATGTCGAGGCCTTGTTCGTCATGCGCCCGCCGCAGATTTTCGACGGCGAAGGCATCGCCCTGGCGGGCTCGTACATGACCCAGCTCAAGGACGAGGAACGGCGCCTCGCGGAGAGCGCCCACAAGCGCTTCCAGTCGGTCATCGAATCCCGTGGCGTGTCGGTGGCGGATGTCGCCACCGAGGCGGACGGCGTGACCGCCGGCTGGCGGGAGACCGAGGGTCTCGAGGGCCAGGTCGTCGGCGACTACGGGCGGCTCTTCGATCTCATCGTCATCGGCCGCAATTTCGGCCAGCCGTGGATCGACTGGAGCGTGATGTGCGAGGCGGCGCTCTTCGAGACCGGCCGCCCGGTGCTCGTGGCCGGCGCGGAGACCCCGTCGTCCATCGGCGAGCGGGTCGTGGTCGCCTGGAACGGCAGTACCGAGACCGCGCGCTGCATCGCGCTCAGCATGCCCTTCCTGGAACGCGCGGCAGCGGTCCAGGTGTTGACCATCGAGGGCTGGCAGGTACCGGGACCGGGTGGCGATCAGGTGACCGCCCATCTGCGTCGCAACGGCATACGCGCCGAGGCGAATCACGTCGACAGCGGGAGCCGATCCGTCGGCGAGGCGATCCTCGATGAGACGAAGGCGTTCAACGCGGATCTCATCGTCAAGGGTGCGTATACACACAGCCGTCTGCGTCAGTTGGTATTCGGCGGTGCGACCCGGCATCTTCTGCACAACACGCCCATTCCCCTGTTCATGGCGCACTGACGCCAGGCAGAGCGATATCCACCACTCCTGATTGCCGGATCCTCGTTGTCGATGACAACGAAGACAATCGCTATACCCTGACCCGGCGCCTGCGCCGGGAGGGATATACGGACGTGGTGGCCGCGGCGGACGGCCGCGAGGCACTGGACGCCCTCGCGGACGCGGAATTCGATCTCGTGCTTCTAGATATCATGATGCCGGAGATGGACGGCTACGCCGTGCTCGAGAATCTGCGAAGCTCCGGGCGTCTCGCTACTCTCCCGGTCATCGTCATCTCGGCCATCGACGACTTCGACAGCGTCGTGCGCTGTATCGAGATGGGCGCCGAGGATTATCTTCCCAAGCCTTTCAACGCGACATTGCTGAGGGCGCGCATCGGCGCGGTCCTCGAGAAGAAGCGCTTGCGTGACGAGGTGGTGCGCCAGCTCGCGGTGATCCGCGAGGTGTTCGGCAGGTACGTGCCGGCGAGCGTCGCCGCCCAGATAGTCGCCGACCAGGGCCAGCTCGAGCCCACCCACGCGACCGCCACCATCCTCTACAGCGACATCGAGGCCTTCACCAGCATCGCCGAGACCATGCCTCCCGAGCAGGTCGTGCAGATGCTGAACGAGTACTTCCCGGCCGTCATCGAGCCGGTGGAAAGACACGCGGGCGTAGTCAACCAGTTCCAGGGCGACGCCATGCTGATCACATTCAATGTGCCGGTGGCGGACAGCGCGCACGCGGACCAGGCGGTCTGCGCCGCGCTCGAGATGCAGCAGGCCGTCGACGGCAAGAAGTTCGCAGGTGTCGGTCTGAAGATGCGCATCGGCATCGCGACCGGCAAGGTCATCGCCGGCAACGTCGGCTCGGGGGAGCGCATCAACTACACGGTGCACGGAGACGCGGTAAATCTCGCCGCGCGCCTCGAGCAGCTCAACAAGGCCCACGGCACCCGCATCCTCGTCTCTGCCGAGACCGTCTCGTTGCTTCGAGGCGACTACCGGCTGGAAGCCATGGGCGCCGTGGACGTGCGCGGCAAGAGCGCGCAGGTGGAGATCTTCGCGCTGCATCCGAAGGACGACTAGAAGGCGCACGACATGCGTCTCGGCATGAGGTTCCTGAAGCGTTTCGTATACGTCTGCGGAGGTCTCGTTGTCGCCGCCGGGATCGGAGCCTTCTTCGCGGTTCGCGCGAGTCTGCCGCAGCTGGACGGCACCCGTACCCTCATCGGTCTCGCGGCACCCGTCGTCGTCTCCCGCGACGCCATCGGCGTCGTCACCATTCGTGCCGTCGACCGTCGCGACGCGGCCTTCGCAACGGGGTTCGTGCACGCCCAGGAGCGCCTGTTTCAGATGGACCTCATGCGCCGGCTCGCCGCGGGCGAGTTGGCGGCTCTGGTGGGAGAGCCCGCGGTCGCACACGACATGGTGCAGCGGGTACACCGCATGCGCAGCGTGGCCCGCCGGGTGATGGCTCGTGCGGATGCGGCCGAGCGAGCCATCGTCGAAGCCTACACGGCCGGCGTAAACGCGGGCATCGATGCGCTCAGCGTCCGTCCCTTCGAGTACCTCATACTGCGAACGCGCCCTGTGCCGTGGCAGGCCGAGGACACGGCGCTGGTAGTGATGGCCATGTACTTTCGGCTCCACGACGAGCGGGCCAGCCGCGAGTCGCGCCTCGCCCGGCTCCGTGAGGCGTTGCCCCCGGAGATGTATGCCTTCCTCACCCAGGGGGGAACGCCATGGGATGCGCCCCTGACGGGCGCGGCCGTGGCCGGCCTGCCCGTACCGGGCCCGGAGGTCTGCGACGTGGGGCGGGTCGAGCGCAATCCGCTGGCCCTCGGGGCGCGTCCGCTCCCTTCCGGCTCGCCCGGGCCCGCCGCCGTCGGCAGCAATGCCTGGGCGGTGTCTCCGCCGCGTACCCGGGACGGTGTCGCCATGGTGGCTAACGACATGCACCTGGGGCTGTCCCTTCCCAATACGTGGTTCCGGCTGCGCCTGCGCGTAGGCGTGGCGGGGGAGGGATTGGACGTGACCGGCATCACGCTTCCCGGCACCCCCGCCATCGTGGCGGGCAGTAACGGGCACGTGGCGTGGGGCCTCACGAACAGCTATGGGGACTGGGTCGACCTGGTGGAGCTCGAGGTGGACCCCGATGACCCCGGACGATACCGAGGCCCCGACGGCTATCGTACCTTCGAGGAACACAGCGAAACCATCCACGTCCAAGGCGGCGAGGCGCGAGAGCAGGTGGTGCGCGAAACCATCTGGGGGCCCGTGGTGGACGGCGACGGACACGGCGGGCCGAGGGCCCTGCGTTGGCTGGCTCACGACGCCCGAGCCACGGACCTGGGATTGCTGGCCATGGAGGGCACGCGGACCGTGGAACAGGCCATGGCCGTCGCCCGGCGAAGCGGCATACCGCCGCAGAACCTTGTCGTCGCCGACAGGTGGGGCAACATCGCCTGGACGATCATGGGAAGGATGCCACTGCGCCGGGGATACGACCCGCTGCTCCCCGCAAGCTGGTCCGACGGGGATAGCGGATGGGTTGGCTGGGTGCCTCCGGAGGACTATCCGAAGATCGTGAACCCGGTCTCGGCGGCTATCTGGACCGCCAACGCCAGGGTCGCGGACGGCGACGCCCTGGCGCTCATCGGCGATGGAGGGTATGCCCTCGGGGCCCGGGCGCGGCAGATCAGGGACGCACTGCTCGACATGGACGACGCCACCGAGGCGGACATGCTGGCGGTCCAGCTCGACGATCGGGCGCTCTTCCTCGCTGCGTGGCGGCGCCTCCTGCTGAGCATCCTGGACGCGGACGCTATGGCGGGGGACCCCACCCGGTCCGAGCTACGCCGTGTAGTGGAGGCAGGCGCCCGGCGGGCTGCCGTCGACGATGCCGGCTACCGTCTCGTACGGGCCTTTCGCCGGGAGGTCGCCCACGAAGTGTTTGCAGCCATACTCGTCGGCTGCGGCAGTCTGAATCCGGGCGAGTCTCCCGGGCAGCTGCGTCAGTGGGAGGGAGCGCTGTGGCGCATCGTTCAGGAACACCCCACGAACCTGCTGGCTCC